>JAAZAB010000500.1 GCA_012514555.1 Lentisphaerota bacterium | reverse complement strand
CCGTTCGCGGCTCCGGCAAGGTCCTGGAAAAACGCGCCGCGCAGCGGCGCGGCTACACAAACAGGCTTACATCCCGGCCGCATCCGGCGACGGAGGCCCGTCGCCCTCCAGTTTTGAAACTTGCCTGTCCCAAAAGCCTCTCTTCACGCAGGCAGGAGATAATTTGTAATGAACGTCCCCGGATACGGCATCGCCGCGGCGATCCTCCGGGAAATGGCAGCCCGCTTGAAAGCCATCACTGACAACGTCGGCAAGCCGTAACCCGGCGGCCATTTCAGGCGCCGCGCAGATTGAGCCAGCGCAGGACGGCCTGGATTTGCTGGTCCCAGTAGGCCCAGTTATGGGTGCCCGGCCCTTCTTCGTACGCAATGTCCAGCCCCCTGGCCCGGGCATGGTCGCGAAAACGGTGGTTGACCTTGAGAAGGCCGTCCTCCGTTCCGCAGCACTGGAACAGCCTGGGGCGACTGCGCCGGGGCAAAAGCGCAATCTTTTCCGCCAGGTGGAAACAGTCGTTCTCGCTGCCAGGCACCTTGCGAGGACTGCCGAAAATCCACCGCGCCTCCCTGCGGATGACCGGATCCTTGTGCGCGCACCATTGAACCATGTCCAGGGCGCCCGAAAGGCTGGCCGCGGCGGCATATCGTTCCGGATGCCGCATCGCCAGCTTGAAAGCCCCGTACCCGCCCATTGAAAGCCCGGCCACGAAAGTGTCCCTGCGCATACGCGACACGGGGAACCAGCCCCGCACCAGGCCGGGCAGTTCTTCGCTGACAAACGAATAGTACCTGGGGCCGGACGCCATGTCGGTATAGAAGCTGCGCGCCACGCCCGGCATGATCACGGCCAAGCCGAGCGGCTCGACATAGCGCTCTATCGAGGTCCGCCGCTGCCATATCGTGTGATCGTCGGAACAGCCGTGCAGCAGGTATAGCACCGGGCAGGGTTTGGCGCACGACCGCGGAATTATAGCGTCGAGCGCCGTCTCCATCCCGAGCTCGTTTGAAAAGAATTGCACGTGCATCAGGGCCATGTCCGCCTCCGGGAATCCGTTTCGTCCAGAAATGTCAGGTTTTCACGCTCCAGCCGCCGCGGCGGCGCCAATCGTTCATTCATACGCCGGACGCGCATCCGGCGCGACGGGGTCCCGGGGAAAGAACGTGGCGGTTCGACTCAGAACCAGCCCTTGCGCCCCTCCACGTAGATCTGGGAAAACTCTTCATCCGACTTCGTCAGATAGATTACCCCCTCGATCAGTCCGACTATCGAGATGATCATGGCGCCAAACCCGCAAGTGAGCAGGGTTACGAGCAGCATGATCAAGCCTTCCTTGTTGTACCCGAGGTAGAACTTGTGGATGCCAAGTGACCCGAGGATTATCGCGAGCAGGCCGGCGGCCAGCTTGTTCTTGGCTCCGGCATACGCGCTGCCAAGCGCGGCTCCGCACTTCGTGCAGAGCGACTGGTTCGGCTGCGTGGCGTTCCCGCAGTTCTGGCAGAACTTCTTCTCGAGGCGCGGCGACACGCCGCACCCGGGACAAGCGACCGCCTGGGGATGGACCTCTTTGCCGCAGTTCCTGCAGTACATTTTTCGCTCCCTTCTTTCATGGCCGGACGCCGCCGCCCGGTCCTGGGTTACTTCCGTTCCTTCCCGTCCATTATTATCCGAACTCAAAATACCCTTATCGGGCGGAACCGGCGCATGATTCGGCCGCCGGCATACCCCTTGTTCGTATCAGGTTATGAATTAAACGGCGTTGCTGTCAACACATTAAACGCGCGGCGCGCACGCGCCTAGCGCGCCGTGCCGTGGAAAAAGTAGGCGCCGAAGCCGATCGTGAAAATGAGGCAGCCGTACAGCGCATGCTCGACGGACGAAAGCAGCATGGAGCGCGACTTCAGGTACGTGTCGCCGAACATCAAGCCGCCGATCAGCGTGAATCCCAGCGCCCAGGCGTTGCCGAACGGCAGGTGCGCCAGCGAAAACGCGAACGCGCCCAGGACCAGGAGCGCTTTCTCCGAAGCCAGCCCGCGATACCTGTGGAACAGGAAGGCGCGGTACACGACGCCCTGCGGCAGCACGGACAACAGCGGGTACAGGATCATTATCAGCGTCCACACCAGGGGCCTTGTGCGGACAAGGCGCAGGAAATTGCCGGGCATGAACGCGATAATGATTGCCGCCATGCCGGACGCTGCGATGGCAAAGCGAAGCAGAATGGTTTTCAGCGCCGGGCGCCAGTCGCAGGCCCGCCACAGGCGCGCGCGGTTGAAAGACGGGTCTTGGCCCAGGGCAACGAGGCAAATCAGCGCGAACACCCACAGGGCCGGCAGCAGGAATGCGCCCGGCGCAAAAAGGGCAAGGGCGGCCGGGGCCCCCGCAAAAAGGACTGCAAATTCGAGCGCAAGACGGAGTTTTCGCCGCGGTTCGGGTCCCATAACACACCATTCGCGCGGGCCGCCGGCGAATCAGGCGAAAGCGGCCTCAGGGCGCCGCCTGCTCCAGGGGGAACCAGCGCGCCATGTAACGCCGCGTCATGGCAAGCCCTTGCCCGGCCTCGGGCAGGTTGTATTCGGGATGCCACCCCTCGTATTCCACCGAAATATACCCGCCATACCCGGACGCGGTCAGCCGCTCAATTATCCAGGGGATATCCAGTTTTCCCTCTCCGAAAAGAGTGCAGGCCAGGCGCTGGGGCGCGAATCCGTCATTCCCGAAATAATGGGGATACCCATCCTTCAGATGCACGTGCACGATGTGGCCGCTCATCACATCGAGCCCGCGCTTGTAGTCCACCTGCCGTCCGAAGAGGTTGCCCGGATCGTAGATTATCCCGAACGAGGATGATCCGACCTCGCGGCACAGCGCGGCGGCGTGATCGGGATTCACGGTGATGCTGCCGCCGTGGTTTTCGATGCCCAGCCGCAGGCGCTTCTGTTCCGCATAGGCGGCGGCCCTCCGCAGGTATGGCGCCGCGCGGGACATCACCTTGTCAATGTCCTCGCCCGCGCCCGGGCCCACGCGCGCGAGCGGGGCCCCAATATCCGCGGCCAGGTCTATGTCCATCTTCACCCGGCTGAGTTCGTCCTCGCGCTCAGCTTCGCTGTCGGCCGTAAAGCCGGCGCCGACCGAGCCGGCCATCGCGCAGATGCGAAGCCCGTTGCGGCCGGCAAGGTCGCGAATGCGCGCGCGCTCCGCGCCGGCCATGTCGCGGAACGCGTGCGTGCCCGGAACGCTCGCGAAAACCTCCACGTTGCGATAGCCCGCCTCAGCCACGATGCGAAAGGCCTCGGCCGCGGACTTATCGCGCAGCGCGATGGAGCAAACCGACAGCTTTGGGCCGGGCTCGGTCACGTTCAGGCTTTCTTGTAAATGTGCGGCGCCTGCGCCCGGCACTTTTCGAAAACCGCCATCTGGCGCCGCACCTGCTCAGTGGTGATTGCCAGCGGCGCCCCGGTTGTCAGCGTATCATACAGCATGCTGTAAAAGGATTCGGCCATGGACGCGTACATGTCGCTGCTGGCCTTGGGCTTGGACCTTGCCGCCATGAGGTCCACAGCCGAAGCCTGGTAAGCCGAACCGCCGCCGGCCGCGGCCGCGTCAAACGCCCATGTCCCGGTATGCCATATCAGCTTCTCGCCGCAATACGCCGGCGTGCCGTCTGGATGGCTGACCGGGTCGACGAATTTCATCGGCGGCGCCTCTTCCTGCTTGAAGTACTTCCACTCCAGTCGCTCCGGAGTGCCCTTCAGCCCGCCGCGGGTTCCCTGTATGTTGTAGCCGAAGCTCGGGTACGCGCAGCAGGAGGATATTTCAATGTCTATCACCGGCTTGCCCGGTCCGCTCAAGATGAGCTTCACGTAGTCTTCCGCGTCGCCGGACGTGTTCGCGCGGTCCATGAAGCAGCGCACTTCCGGCTCGCCGTCGCCAAAGAGCTGGAGCGCCTGGTCCAGAGAGTGCGGGCCGGTGTTCATCAGGTTGCCGCCATTGCGGCTTTGCAGCGTCTGCCAGTCCCAGCGGCGCCCGAACCCGTTCGACGCCATCGATATCTGCACGATCCGCCCCAGGACGCCCGACTGCAGAACCCGGAGAATCTCCTGGAACGCCGGCGAAAAACGGGACTGCTGGAACATGGCAAGGATTTTGCCGCTCTTGCGCGCGGCATCTATCATCCGGTCCGCGTCCTTGAGGGTCGCGGCCATGGGTTTTTCGCACACGACATTGAAGCCCGCGTTCAGGCATTCAATGCTTATGTCCGGATGCGTGTGGCTGAAGGTCGCGTTGACCACGAGGTCCAGGCCTCCGCGCGCCAGCATCTCGCCGTGCGTGGCGTAAGCCTCGCAGCCGTATTCCTCTACGGCCCGCTTACGGCGGTCCTCGATGCCTTCGGCAACGGCCGCGATCCGGTAGCGCTCGTCACCGAGCAGATGGGCGCCGTGAATATTCCGCCCGCTCCGTCCCTGCCCGATGATTCCAACGTTTATCCGCTTCTGTTCTTTCATGCAATTCACTCCTTCGGTGGACAGGAAAAACGCCGCGCCATCCCGGCGCGCCGCGTCTGTTTCAGAACCCGGCCAAAAACTCCAATCGCTTATAAGCCATACCGCCGAAAAATCAACACCATTCTCGGCGTATGCCGCCCGGGGAACGCACGGAACTCTAGGGAAGAAATGCCCGCCTTGCTTTTCTTATCCGAATATTGCATACTTTCATTCATGCGGCCTTTCCTTCGCGTCGCGTTGAAAGCATGATTCTGTTGTTACAACATGAATATAGAACTTCACGAAGAAGATGGGATAATGGCCGTCGCCCTTGAGGGGCGCCTGGACACCGTCGGGGCGCGCGAACTGCAAGGCCGGCTGGAGCCGATGATGCCCCGCATTCTCGGCCTGGCGCTTGACATGGGCAGGATGAATTATCTCAGCAGCGCGGGCTTGCGCGTGTTGCTGCTCCTGGCCAAGGCGATCCAGGCGCGGGGCGGCGTGTTTGCGCTCGCCGGCCTTCAACCATATTGCCGCGACGTCATGGCAATGACCGGCTTCGCTGACGTCTGGCCGGTATTCGACGCGCCGGAGCGCGCCCTGGCCCATGTCCGGCAAGCCCTGACGGCCGCGGCCGCACCGGAGAACAGGGGCCGACCGGAAACCGCGGAGATAGACGGCGGCCGGCTCAGGATCGCGAGCCTCGGCGGCGGCCCCGGATCAATAGAGATCGTCGGCGACGTCGCGGACGTGCTCTCGTCCCGGATCACTCCGGGCCACATACGGTCCAAGAAGTTTTTCGAGACCGAATATTCCATCGGGCTTGGCGGCCTGGGCTCGAGGATAGAGGACTATTTCGGGATCATGGGCGAGATGATCACCATTGGCGGGACAATGGTCTGGCTTCCCACGGACGGCCACGACACGCCCGACTTCCTCATCCCGCTGGCGGACAGGGGGTCCGTCCTTATCCGGACCGGGTTCAACATCTCGATCGCGGGCGGCTTCAACGAGGTGATGATCTTCGACTCCGCCGGGCCGGAAGGCATTTCGATGGGCAGGCTTGTCAGCGAGTTGCTCCGGCTCGCCCGCGCGCGCCGGAGCGATTTCAGGGGCGCGCTGGGCCTGGCCATGCGCGCCGAAATGTGCGACGTGTACAGCTCGGGCATAAGGAAGTCGCCCATCGTGGAAAACGCGCCGGCCAACGGGAAATCGATTCTCGACAAGTCCAACCTTGCCGAGTGGATGGCATCGGACGCGCAGCCCCGGCATCGCGGCGTGACCGCGCTCATCTGCGG
>JAAZAB010000499.1 GCA_012514555.1 Lentisphaerota bacterium | reverse complement strand
CCAGCCTTTCGGCGCCTGGCCGCAAGCGCCTGCTTCAACAGCCGGCGGCGCGGCTGCATTCGTTGCGGCGCGGCCGCCGAGGGCCATGGTCTGGACAGCCATGCACAGAGAAGCCATCGCGGCCCGCATTGCAGATTTCATTGGATGCCTCCCTTCCCTCATTTCTTGACGGGCGCTCCCGCAACCGCCTCCGCGATGTTGCTTACCGTGTTGCCGGTCGCATTGATTGCGGCATGAACGCGGTGATGCCAGGGCTCGGGCCCGATCGCCGTGCGCCAGGCTTTGAGAGCCAAGACATTCCCGGCGCCAGCCTGTTTCAGCGCATCCACGCCCGCGGCCAGGCGCTTCCGGCCCTCGGGCTTCGCGGCATCCGGCGCGGATGCGGCATCGGCAACTTGGAACACGGCCTTTGCCAGCAGTATGTAGGATCGGACCACCCTGGTCTCGTTGGCCAGGTCCTGGTTCTTGAAGGATGCGGCCATCGCCAGGGCCTTGTCGCAGGCCGCCAGCTTGGCGTCGAACGACTCCGGAGTCGCGTAATACCGGAACATGCCCTGGCCCGGCATTGGCTTGGCGCCGGTCTTGACCATGTCCGCGGCCTCGCCCCAGGCGTAGCACTCCGGGAAGCCGGAGTCGTAGACGTCCCACTCCACCGGGCCCATCAGCGCGGCCCAGTCCCCGACCTTTTCGGGCGCCTCGAAACCCTCCCGCGTCGCCCAGGCCACGGCGAACTCGCGCTCGCTGCGCCCATTCAAGTTCCACGACCACTCGGCCAGCGCGTTGATATTGAAGCCGTTGATTCGCTCCGCATTGCTGAATCCACGCATCCCGTAGATGCCGCTGTATTTCCTGCCGGCCATCTGCGCCACGAAATCGCGAATGCGCTCCGCCGAGCAGTGCGGCGTCTTGAATTCCGGAGTCTCCACCTTGCCGTTTGAAGAAATAGGCGCGTCCCACGTGGCGGCCCAGCCGCCCTTCGCGGCGAAGGCATCCATGACTTCGTTGACGAATATGTCGCGCGGCTCGTGCCGCCGGCGCGCCCGGGTAAGGGCGCAAGCCCTGTCGATCTTGACGCCATCCGGAAGCTCCCTGATCACCTGGTCGTATTTTTCCTCGGTCACCGTCGAAATGAAGAGGCGGATGACAAAATCGGGATATTTCTTCCTGACCTCCTTCCACGCGGCCTCGAAAGCCCGGGCTTCCAGTACGAACTGGCCGGCAGCCATGCAGGGCGCGCATTCGCACTGGGCCGGGCGTTAGGTCAGCCAGCACCCGCACTCAGGAACGCCCGCCGCGGCAATGTCCATCATCCATTCCGCCAGGATTCTGGCCAGCGCCGGATTCGATGCGCATGGCGCGCGGTGTTCAACATTGTCCCCGCCCTTGTGCGCGTGGTATTGCCCGGCATCCGCGCGCGCCCCCCGCCCTTTCAGCTCCGGGTAGGCCTCGAAAAGATCAAGGCGATGCAAAAAGTTCAGGTGCACGATGTCCGGCATGTGATGCACCGCCCGAAGCCGGGCCTGCGCGATTTCGTTGGTGTCGATTGCCGCGTGATTCGGAGCGTCACGCCTGATCTTCTGGAGCTTGGAATAGGCCCTCGAGAAGTTCAGCTTGTTGGACGGCGCCATTTCGATCACCATGGCGCCGCTGTTCCACACGCCCCGCTCCTCCACGTCCGGCCAGTCCGTCACGGTCGCCATGGGAATTTCCGTCTTCCCGGGCGATGTCACCGGCTCCAGGAGCGAACGCAGCGTCACTGCGGCATAATACACACCCCGGCCGCCAAGGCCCGTGAGCGCGAGGGCGTTCTCGCCCAGGGGCTTTATAACGTAGGCCTGGTCCTTGTTCGGCTTGTCCTTCAGCGCATCCAGGCCGTCAATCGCCCTGCCGCACAGCTTTCCGCCCCCGTCCGCGATCCCGACCAGGATTTCAAAAACCTTGCCGTCCGGGACCGAGCCGGTTTTACTCTTGAACATGTTCTGCAGTTCGGATGCGGCGCT
>JAAZAB010000498.1 GCA_012514555.1 Lentisphaerota bacterium | reverse complement strand
GCAGGCCCCGGACGCAAGCGGAAAACGGCGCCCGCGCCGGCCCGGACGCCGGCGCCGGAACTCCGCGGGTAATAGGCCGGAGGCTCTCAAAACGCTGCGGCCGATCAGGTGGCGCCAGGTCGGCCCTCGGGGAGGATACGCCGCGCAGCCGTCCAGGGATTGGCCGGCAGTGTTCGGAGGCCGGGGACCGCGCAGGGGCCGCAGCCGCAGGTGTAGTTTACGGGGTTCACGCCCAGGAGCGGGCCCAGTTCGCGCCACATCGCCAGCGATTCCGTGGACAGCGTCAGGGGCACCGCCTTGTCGCGGGCGCGCACTTCCCGGTAGTAGAATTCATAAATCTCGCGGCGGACCTCGTGCGGGAAGGGGCGCGTGCGGGGGTGCTCCCAGTCCGAGGCCGCCTCCGCGCGGGCCGCGTCCACGAACTTCGGATCGAGCAGGTCCAGGTCGATGCAGGACGCCATCTCTTCGAACCGCATCCACATGAACACGGTCATGCTGAGGTTGTCCGGGCGCGTCTGGTCAAACACCGCCCGGATCATTTCGCGGGCCTCGTCGCGCCAGCCGCGCACGGGAATGATTGGCTTGAACTTGAATCGGATCGGCAGGCCCCAGGCCTGGCACTTGCGCGCCGCCGCGATCCGCTCGTCCGTTGTCCCGGCGCCCTGCTCAAGCCGCGTGGACTGCGTGTTGGCGGACAGCGAGAAGCACGCGATGGTCTTCCCTCGGTGCGGCAGGAGCCGGAGGAAGTCGACGTTGGCCGATTTCGTGTGGGCGATGAGGTAGCGGTCCTCGTGGGTCCCGAAATACCGCACCAGCTCGCTGAAGAGGTTCAGTTCGGGTTCGTAGACGAGTACGTCGGACGCGTCGTCCACCAAGTACGTCAGCTGCCACGGGTTGGCCCGCACGAGGCGGTCCAGGCGGTCAAGATACTCCCCCATGTTCAAGCCCACGACCATGAAGCCGGGCAATCCGCAGTAGGCGCAGCGGTGGGGGCATCCCGGCGACAGGTGAAGGCGCCAGCAGGGCCGGCACACGTGATCGGGACAGGGCTTGAGGTCGTCGTGCGATTGGCCGGAGTTGAACCAGGTAAAGTGCTGATAGCCCAGAAAGCAGTCCTGAAGGGTGCCGGCGTCGAAGCCGGGGTTGGCCGCCGAGATCCGGCGCCGAACCTCGTCCTGCCGGTTGTCGAACCGGAACGTGTTGAAAAAAAAGACCGGATCGAACACCTGCGCTCGCGCCCCCGCCGCTCCCTGCGTGCGCTTCCAAACCGGGCGCGCAAGCATCGCGGGGATATCCTCGTCCCGGATGACTTCCCACGCGGGAGCTTGGGTCGTTTTCATGAACGCCGTCAGCCGCCGCATGCACGCGTCATCCTTCAGCACCCGGTCGCTCACGAATACCGCCGGCGGCTTCATCGTATACATAGGAAATTCCCCTGCTGGCAGCCCGGGTCTCTCCGCTTGTTCGGCCGACCGTGTGCGGGTGAGCCCTGGATTGAAAGAGGTGTATCATTCCGGGCGAGGGTTGTCCATCCGGTGAATGGCCGTGATCTCGAGGCGGCCGGCGCGGCTGCCGCCCTGCGTTGCCGGGCCATCCTTACCTCCGACTGTAGCGTTTGCCGGCGCGTGCGATGTTATTCCGGCTGCCCCGTTGGGGGCAACGCCTTAGGCGTTTTTTCTTTGATCCTGCCTATAAATGTCAGTGTGGGTATGATGAAATACACTCAACCGCTCCATGCGCCCTTATTAAAAATGGGTCACTGCTGTCCAAGATACCCGTGATTAGCCAGTCGGAGCGCTGATTTTCCTCGGGAATACGCGTGTTGGACGGGTCAGGTACGTTTCAGGTCTCCGGATGCTGTCCAAGACAACTGGCGACGGAAACAGGGGCCGAAAAAGGCCCTCGAGAGTCTGAAAATGAGGTTTTTTGCATGTTTGCGGGGCCGATCATGGCGGCAAGCCCTTTCGGATGCTGTCCAAGAAGAACCTGTCTTGGACAAGAGTGAAAATGGGTATTAAAAATAGGGGTGGCCAAACGACTCGGCGCGCGTTAACATGGCTGTAAGCCATACTTGACGGATGGGTGATGAAGCGATATCCCACGCGACCGGCGTTGTATCGGGTGTCCCATATTCATCAAACGGTGCTGGCCGGGACCTATCCCACGGCCGGCCGGTTGGCGCGCGACATCGAGGTGTCCGAGCGCACGATCCTGCGCGATGTTGCCTATATGCGCGATATGCTGGGCGCGCCGCTCGAATATCATCGCGCTCGCCGCGGTTATTATTACAGCCGGCCGGGGTACGCCGTCCCTTCGGTGACCGTCAGCGAAGGAGAATTGCTCAGCCTGATGGTCGCCTGCCGCGCGTTGAAGCAATACGAGGGGACGCGTTACGAGGCCGATCTGCGCCGGGCCTTTGCCAAGATCCAGGCGCTCCTGCCCGATCCGGTCTCGTTGCACATCGGAGAATTGGCCGGCACGATGTCCTTCGCGCAGACCGCGCCGCGTCCTGCGGATGCCGAACAGTATCGGCAGCTTTTCCGCGCCGTTTCCGAACATCGGCAGATCCGGGTGCGCTACCGGAGCCTCGGCCGATCCGCGGCGGCCGAGCGGACTCTGGATCCCTACCACATGGCCTGCGTGGACGGCGCCTGGTATGTCATTGCCTATTGCCACAGCCGTTGCGCCGTCCGGATGTTCGTGCCTGAGCGCATGTCGCAGCTTCGGGAAACGGGCCTGTCGTTCGCGGTGCCGGCGGATTTCAAGTATGAAACGTACATGGCCGGCGCCTTCCAGGTGCTTCGGGGCGCGGGCCGCCAGGCCGTGCGGCTGCGGTTTGAAGGGCCGCTGGCCCGGTACGTGGCCGAGCGCCGCTGGCATTCCACCCAGGTCATCCGGCAGACGCCGGACGGCTCGCGTTGCGACGTGGCGCTGACCGTCGGCCACCTGGGCGAAGTGGCGGCCTGGGTGCAGTCCTTCGGCGGCGCCTGCCGGGTCCTGGCGCCGGTTGCCCTGCGCCGCCTCGTGTGCGACGGCCACCAGGCGGGATGGAAGGCGAACGGGGGCGGGGGAATTAGGTGTTAACGACCGGGGAAATGATAAAACACAGGAGGGTCCATGAACAGCATGACGCTCGAAAAACTGAGTTTATCCGTGGCGGGAGAGGGAGCAGCGTTGCGCTGTGTCCGGAAACTGCAGCCGGCCGGCGGCCCCGGAGACAAGGTTTTCCCTCCAACCTACATGGGCGGCAAATACGCCATGGAGGAACGGGT
>JAAZAB010000497.1 GCA_012514555.1 Lentisphaerota bacterium | reverse complement strand
GCCGTCGCGTTGCACGCGACGCTTCCTTGAGATTCAACGCGTCGCACAGCGACGCGGCTACACAAACAGGCTTACATCCCGGCCGTTTCCGGCGACGGAGGCCCGTCGCCCTCCAGTCTGGAAACCTGTCTGTCCAAAAAAAGCCTCTCTTCACGCAGACAGCAGATAATTTGGAAATCGGGAAGGAACAAGTCCCTGTCTTCTCTTTTTTCCTGATGTTCCTGATTTCCAAATAGTCTCCTGAATTTTCTGACCTTCCTTCGATACCGATACCGATAGCGATTTCGATTTTTCCCTCCCCAACCCAAAACTCCAAACTCTTCCCCCTCCCCTCTCCTTGGACGTTGGATATTCCTTGTTGGATATTGGATATTCGATTTCTCTTGACGCAGTCCTGCGGCATTCCAGTGCCCGCGGCATCATCCGGCTCACGCGCCGGCAACGCGCCGCGCCAGGATGACCGACGTCCACTTCTCGTCTTCGCGCACGCGCAGGCCGGGAATCCGGGCTGCTTCCTCAAAGCCAAGGCGCCGGAAGAAATCGAGGCCCGGCTTGTTGTCGGCCCGGACCGAAGCGCGAACCCCGGGAACGCCTGCCAAGCGCAGGTCATCGAGGAAACGCTCAACCAGCCTGGCGCCCAGCCCTCCGCCGCGCGCACCGGCAGCGACGTTGACATGCAGGTGCGCGGGATACGCCTCCAGCCGGGGCGCGCCGCCATGGCAATGCCATGAATATTCCCTCCAGTTCAGCCTCAGCAGCCGGCGGATTTCAGGCCGCCATGCCAGTCCGCGCCACAGCGCCATCGCGACCGCCGCGGGCAAGATCCTGCGCGCCATCCGGACGCGCCAGAGGCTGGTGTCCCGGCAGCCGTTCAGATAGCCGGCCACCCTCCCGTCCGCGTCGGCAACCAGGGACGACTCCGGCTCCAGGTCCGTATAGTAGCGCGTCAGAATATCGGCAAGAAAAACACTGTCCGGGATCAACCAGTCAAGCGGCTTGCCGCAATCGGCGGTTGCGCAGGCAAGTTCCCTGACGGCGGCGCGGTCCGGTTTCTCGTAGGGCCTGATCAGCATCGAGCTTCGAGTCCTCCGCGGCCCCCCGCTTCGGGTCCCGGAACAAGGCGGGCTCAACAACTTCCGCTCAATCAGCCGGTCAGCGCGCGGAAGAGTGGGATGCGGCGCCCGGGTGAACGGTCACGGGAAATATTTTTTCCATGCGCTCATTGCCGTGGCGCATGCCCCACACGCCGAGGAATATGCCCGCGCCTGCCAGAAAGACAAACCACGCGACAGCGAACCTGGCCCCGAAAGTGCACAGGCCGCACTTTCCTGGGTCTCGACGGTCGAAGTAGATGCGAATGGGATCCCCCACCCGGTACCCCGGGCTGCTCGCTTTCCAGGTGGATACGTAGCGGTGCTCGTTTCCGGCACGGTCGGAAAACACGGCGTCAATGCCATATGTCGTTCCGCCCTTGCTCCCGCGCGCTTCAGGCAGGGCCACTACCCTGCCGAGCGCGACCTCCTTGCCCTGGAGCATTGCGTATTGCCAGTAGGCCACTGCTGCGCCCGCCGCCATCAGCGTGCAGGCAATGATGTTCAGTGCCCCCATACCGAGCCTCCTTGTTGACATTGACCTTCCTTCTTCTTTCGATCCCGATAGCGATTTCGATATCAATGCCCCTCCGGCGGCGGGGGCTTGCTCCCATCTAAATCGCTATCGGGATGGGTCCTCCCAAGGCAGGGCTACAGAAAATGCCCAAGCTTCCGCTTTTTTGTGCGCAGGTATTTTTTGTTGTGGGGGTTGGAGGGCAGCACGATAGGCACGCGCCCCAGCACCTCGATGCCATACCCGCACAGCCCGATGATCTTGCGCGGATTATTCGTCAGCAGGCGTATCCGCTTGAGCCCGAGGTCGAGAAGGATTTGCGCTCCGATCCCGTAGTCCCTCAAATCGGAAGCAAAGCCCAGCCGGGTGTTGGCCTCCACGGTGTCGAGGCCCCTGTCCTGCAGCGCGTACGCGTGAATCTTGTTCGCCAGCCCGATGCCGCGCCCCTCCTGCCGCATGTAAAGGACGGCGCCCTCGCCCTCGTCGCCTATCATCTTCATGGCCATGTGCAGTTGCAGGCCGCAATCGCAGCGCAGCGAGCCGAATACGTCGCCGGTCATGCATTCGCTGTGAACGCGGACAAGGGCGCCGGGCCTGCGCTCCGGATGGCCCAGGACAAGCGCCATGTGATTATCGCCGTCCGGGATGGACCGGTACAGCTTGAGCTTGAACTTGCCGTACTGTGTGGGAAGCAGCACGGTTCTAACCAGTTCCACCAGTTTTTCGCGCTTGCGCCTGTAGGCGATCAGGTTGGCCACGGATGTGAATTTCAGGCCGAACCGCCGCGCGATCCGCAGCAACTGTGGCACCCGCGCCATGCGGCCATCCTCCCGCAGCACCTCGCAGATCACGGCTGCGGGCTTGAGCCCAGCAAGGCGCGCCAGGTCCACCGAAGCCTCGGTATGCCCGGCCCTGCGCAACGTTCCGCCTTCGCGGGCCTCCAGCGGGAAAACATGGCCGGGGCTTACAAGGTCCTCTGGCCGGGTTTCGTCGGCAACCAGGGCCCGGATGGTGCGCGCCCGGTCCGCCGCGCTGATGCCGGTCGTAACGCCCTCGCGCGCGTCCACGGATTCCATGAAAGCGGTATGGTGCGAATCGCCCCCGTGCCTTGACGCCATGCGGCCTATGCGCAGCCGCGCCAACCGCCCGGCGGTCAGCGCCACGCAGATCAGCCCGCGGCCATGCCTGGCCAGGAAATTGATCGTTTTGTCCGTAACCTTCTCGGCGGCAACGATCAGGTCGCCCTCGTTCTCGCGGCATTCGTCATCCGCCACGATGATTGGCTCGCCCCGCCGCATGGCGGCAAGCACGTCCTCAATGGAATCCAGCGCGGCGGAGCCTGATTTCGATGCGCTTTTTCTCGTTTTTTTCTTCATGCGCCGGAAATGAAAGCACTACCCGGCCGGCAATGCAAGACCGTAATGACGCCATGCCCTTGTGAACCTGGAAGAGCAATCGAATATCCAATATCCAACAAGGAATATCCAACGTCCAAGGAGAGGAGATAGAATATAGGGGAGAGGGGAGAGTTTTGGGTTTTGAGTTTTGGGTTGGGGAGGGAAAAATCGCTATCGGTATCGGTATCGCTATCGGTATCGAAGGAAGGTCAGAAAATTCAGGAGACTATTTGGAAATCAGGAAGGAAAAGGCTCCTATGTGTTTCCTGTAGCGCGCCACGGTGTGGCGCGATTCCGGCTGTGTAGCCGCGTCGCTGTGCGACGCGCTGAGGCAGCCACCTGATGAAAACATGTCTCCGCAGGCGCGCGAAACAGCATCAGCAGAGCCGATCTGCCTTGGCGGAAAAACATCCCATTGACCTCTTTCGGCGAGCGAAGATAAACGCGGAGCAGTTGATCGGGTTCAATCTTCCAACCCGCGCATCGCAACAGCCACGGCGCCCATCAGCGCGGTGTCGTATCCAAGGCGGCTCAGCCGGATCGCCGGCGGCGGAACAATGCGCAGGCGCTCCTCCATCACCGTTGAAGCCCGCGCGACAAGCGGTCCTCCGCCGCCGACGGCCACCCCGCCACCGAGAACAATGACATCGGGCAGATACACCGCGGCCAGGTTGCGCAAGCCCTGTCCAAGATTGTATGCCACCTCCAGCCATTCCTCCCGAGCCAGGCATTCGGCCGGCTTCCCGTAGATGCGCCGGATGCCGTTCCCGGAAACAAGCGCCTCCAGGCAATCCGGCGCGCCGCACTCGCAGGCCACGCGCTCCGGATGGCCGCAGCGGAAATTCACCGATTGGTGCGCAACCTCGGGATGCCCGCCGCTCTTGCCCCGGTAAATCCTGCCGTCAACGAGGAACCCGCCGCCCATTCCGGTGCTCAGGGTCAGATAAAGCAGCCGCGGCGCCCGCTCTCCGCCAAAATAATACTCGCCAAGCGCCGCGACATTCGTGTCAACGTCCACAAAAAACGGGCATTCCCATTCCGCCTCCATGATGGCTTTCAGCGGAACTTCGCGCCATTGCGGCTGGTGCAAGGGCGAGACTATGCCGCGTTTCCAGTCGAGCGGCCCGCCAATGGCGGCGCCGATGCCCGTCACTCTGCGGCCGCGCGCAACTGCGGCAATCATCCGGTTCAGCGCGTTCAGCCCGGACTCGACATCGGGCGGCGTTGCCTCCTGTATCCGGCCGAGTATTTTGCCCTGCCCATCAGCGCCGGCGACAAGAAATTTC
>JAAZAB010000496.1 GCA_012514555.1 Lentisphaerota bacterium | reverse complement strand
GCCCGCGCCCCCCTTGTTCCTTGGACTTGAGTGTTGGATATTCTCTTTCCAGGTTCAGAATCTCGCCTCCCGCCTGCCGGAGAAGTAACGGCAACACTGTTGCAGGGCCGGCTCTTTTATGAGATAATTCACTGAATGGCGGGACAAACCGATATCGAAAAAGCCGGGTGTTCCCGCCGCATCGCCGCAAAGGCGGCGGACCAATTGACGGCCGCATGGAAGAGGAGAAGCGAGCGCAAATTCGGGCCCAATCGGTGCTTATGAAGGACAATCCATACGAGCGTTTCAGCAAGTGCGATCTCATGCTCCGCGACGAACTGGCGATTGACCGGACGATTCTGGCGAACGAGCGCACGCTCCTGTCGTACCTGCGGGGTTCAATGGCGCTGATCATTGCGGGCGCGACATTTGTGCACTTCATCGAGTTCGGCATGCTCCGGCACATAGGCATGGCGCTTGTCCCGATCGGTCTGGCAACGGGCGCAATCGGCGTGGTGAAATACAGGCGGATGGACAGGCGTATCCGGGCTATTCGAAAAAGCATCGCCCGGAATCCGGAGAAAGACTGACGGGCTGCGAACAGGCGGGCCGATCCCGCGCGCCGCAGGTTCCGAACGAACTGGCCATGCCGGCGCCGGAAAAAAAGGCGCCTTTCCGGGCATGGTGCGGAAGCGCATTTTCCTTGCGCAAGGCAGGGCGAATGGCTATACTGCATATCTGACAACCCAAGTGGCAGGAGGCAGAATCCGGAAGAATCAGCCATCGAAAAGCAGGGAGGACAATTCACAAAGGCAGCGCGCGCAGCGCCTGTTATCTTCGCATTATCCGTGCAATTCCATTTTGGCTGCTGACTTCTGAGTTCTGTCTCCTGGTGACCATTATGTCTGGTCTGGCCGCTGGAGATTTGACGCAACACCATTCAGTTTTTTGCATATTCGCCGGAAAACAGCGGCAGAAAGATGCGCCATGAATCGTTTTATCGTGTTGGCGATATGGCTTTTCGCGACGTTTCCCGCGGCCGCGGAGGATTTCCTGACATGGCAGAAGCGCATGCCCATCACGTTCAGCGGGTTCCCGGCAGACGGGGAAACGCTTACGAACTTCCCGGCGCTGGTCATTTTGAGCAACACCGCCGCCGGCGTGGGCTTCTACTACGATGATTTTCTTTCCCCGCCCTGGGGCGACCTGCGTTTCGCGGCCGCCGACCAGATAACGCCTCTCGACTTCGAGGTCGAGTCGTGGGACACGAACGGCCTTTCATACGCCTGGGTGCGAATCCCGGAGCTGACGAACAACACCGTCATCCATGCGCTCTGGGGCGAGGCCGGAGTTGTCGCCCCGCCCTGCACTGCCAACGGCGCGGCGTGGGAGAGCGGGTTCAGGGGAACCTGGCACCTGGTCGAGGGTGAGGGCGGCACGAATCACGCCGGGGTGTACCGGGACTCGACCGCGTACGCGAATCACGGCTCCGACTTCGTGTCGGCCACGGGCAAGGAGGGCGTGGTGAACGGGGGCCAGGCGTTCAACGGCACGGGCGATTACATCGGTGCGGCCGCCCTCGCCAATTACGTCAGCAACAACTTCACGATCTCCTTCTGGCTGTATCCGACAACGACGCACGCGATTGATTCCGAGAGCACCTCGGGCACGGGCGGCACGAGCGGCCAGCGTTACGCGCTCTGGCCTGAGTGGGGCGATGCAAAAGCCGGGGCCGGCATCTCGGCGGGCAACAACGGCGTGAGCGTCTACGAGCACGGCTCCGGCTACATGCCGGCCCTGCTGGTGTGGAGCGGAACGCTCTCCGGCTGGACGCACGTGACAGTGGCATACCTGGCAAAGCGTCCGCGGCTTTACATCAACGGAAGCCTCGTCCGCACCGGGCTGACGAGCACGCGCGGCGTAATTTATCCCAGCGTGTACGTCGGCGGTTCCTCTTACGGGTACTTTCCGGGGAAAATCGACGAGTTCCGCGTGGAGTCCGTGACGCGCGCCTCGAACTGGATTTGGGCCTGTTACATGAACATGGCATCGAACAGCGTTTTCAATTCTTACGGCGAACCGGAATACCAGGGCGCCCCGATGGTGACGAATCTCGGCGCCGTGTCCGAAAACGAATTCATGACGCTGAACGGATACCTGCTTTCCACCGGCATGGACGCCAACGTCTCGGCCGCCGTGTTCTGGGGCACGAACGACGCCGGACGACAGGCGGAAGGCTGGACATACACGAACTGGATGCCCGGCATTGTTGCCGAAGGACCGCTGAGCGTGAACGTTACGCCGGACAAAGTCGGGCAGCTCTACTATTTCCGGTTCTCCGCCTCGAACAGCTTTGGCCAGACCTGGGCCAGCCCGGTCCACGATTTCAGATGGTGGGCCGATGTACGGACGGGCTCCGTGTTTTCAACATGGTGAGAAAAGCGTTGATACAACATACACAAATGACGAACAGGCGTGGTATGATGCGGGTTATATTGTTGTTATCAGGGCTTTTCGCGGTGTTTTCCGCGGCCGCGGAGGACCTCAACTCGTGGCAGAAGCGCATGCCCATCTCGTTCAGCGGGTTCCCGGCGGACGACGGAAAGCTGACCAACTTCCCGGCGCTGGTCATTTTAAGCAACACCGCCGCCGGCGTGGGCTTCAACTACACGGATTTTCTTTCCCCGCCCTGGGGCGACCTGCGCTTCGCGGCCGCCGACAAGACCACGCCCCTCGACTTCGAGGTCGAGGCGTGGAACCCGGGCGGGCTCTCTTACGTCTGGGTGCGAATCCCGGAGCTGACGAACAACACCGTCATTCATGCGCTCTGGGGCAAGGGCGGCGTTGTCGCCCCGCCCTGCGCGACCAACGGCGCGGTGTGGACGGATGAGTTCAGGGGCGTATGGCATTTAAACGGGAACACGCTCGATGCCACGAGCAACAAGTATCACGGCGTGAACTACGGCGCAACCGTTTCGGCTGGAATCGCGGCGGGCGGACATGGGTTGAACGGGACGTCCGCGTATATCGATCTGCCCGCCAATCTGAGGGGATTGGGAGCTTCCGGCGCGTTCTCGATATTCTGCTGGTTCCAGCAGGATGCGGTTGATAACGGCACGCTGTTGGAGGATGGAACATCCTGGACCTCCGATTCAATCTACCTTGGCTTGTCGAGCGCCAACCAGATGTTTGTGCGCTTGAACACGGTGACCAAGCCGTCGGGCGTCTACAGCGACACCGTACCGGTAGGCACCATAGGAACAAACTGGCGCGCGGTTGCCTACGTGTACGACGGCGCCTCGGCGACGTTGTACCTGGACGCTGTCCAGGTGTGGTCCGCCGCCATTTCAGGAACCATCTACAACGGAAACACCCACATGCAGATGGGACGCCGGCCACAAGGCACCGGCTCGTTTCTGCGCGGATTGATGGACGAGGTGCGGATTCAGAACGTGTCCCATTCCCTCAACTGGATTCGGGCCTGTTTCATCAACATGGCCTCGAACAGCGTTTTCAATTCTTACGGCGCCCCGGAATACGGGGGCGGCCCGGTGGTGACAAATCTCGGCGCCGTGTCCGAAATTGACTTCATGACGCTGAACGGATACCTGCTTTCCACCGGCATGGACGCCAACGTCTCGGCCGCCGTGTTCTGGGGCACGAACGACGCCGGCCCAATAGCGGAAGGCTGGACATACACGAACCGGATGCCCGGCATTGCCGCCGAAGGGCCGCTGAGCGTGAACGTTACGCCGGACAAAGTCGGGGCGCTGTATTATTTTCGCTTCTTCGCCTCGAACAGCTTTAGCCAGGGCTGGGCCAGCCCGGCCCACGGTTTCATATGGTGGGCCGATGTCCGAACGGGCTCCGTTTTTTCAACATGGTGAGAAAAACGAACAGACGTGACATTATGCGGGCTATATTGTTGTTATCAGGGGTTTTCGCGATGTTTTCCGCGGCCGCGGAAGATTTCCTGACATGGCAGAAGCGCATGCCCATCGAGTTCAGCGGGTACCCGGCGGACGCCGGAACGCTGACCAACTTCCCGGCGCTGGTCATTTTAAGCAACACCGCCGCCGGCGTGGGCTTCGACTACGCGGATTTTCTTTCCCCGCCCTGGGACGACCTGCGTTTCGCGGCCGCCGACAAGACAACGCCTCTCGACTTCGAGGTCGAGTCGTGGAACCCGGCCGGGCTCTCTTACGTCTGGGTGCGAATCCCGGAGCTGACGAACAACGCCGTCATCCATGCGCTCTGGCGCCGGGGCGGCGTTATTGCCCCGCCCTGCACCAACAACGGGTCCGTGTGGAGCAACGGGTTTGCCGGCGTCTGGCACTTGGCGGAAACCAGCGGACCGGCAATGGACTCCACCAGCAACGGGAATAACGGCGTGCTTTCGCCTGCCGGTGTGACCCGGGGCACGGCGGGGCCCGTTGACGGCAATTATACGTTTTCCAAGCCCAGCTCCGGCCACCTGACCTGCGGTACCAATGCCAGTTTGAATGTCGGCCATGCCACGTGGGAAGCGTGGGCCTATCCGACCAGTTTCTCCGAATATTTCAATATCCTCGGCAAAGGCTATAGCGCCGCCTATTGGTTTGGATTTATGCAGTCAACCGGAAAAATCCGGCTCCATTGCGGGGGGCCCGCCCATGATTCGGCCAGCGCCTGCACTTTGAACCGCTGGGTCCATATCATGTCGACATGGGATGGAAAGCACGTGCGCCACTACATCAACGGCAGGCAGGACATCGCAATTGCCGAGACCTCGGCGCCAAAGTACAACCCCACAAAAAACACGCACATTGCCGCGGACTACAGCGACGGCACCGGCAGCAGCGCCGCCAAGACGTACTATTTCCCGGGCCCGCTTGACGAAGTCAGGTTGTCGGCCGTGCCCCGCGCCTCCAACTGGGTCTGGGCCTGTTACATGAACATGGCCTCGAACAGCGTTTTCAATTCTTACGGCGCCCCGGAACTCGGGGGCGGCCCGGTGGTGACGAATCTCGGCTCCGTGTCCGAAAACGAATTAATGACCCTGAACGGATACCTGCTTTCCACCGGCATGGACGCCAACGTCTCGGCCATCGTGTTCTGGGGCACGAACGACGCCGGGCAGCAGGCGGACGGCTGGACATACACGAACCCGATTTCCGGCGTTGCCGCGGAGGGGCCGCTGAGCATGGACGTTACGCCGGAAAAAGTCGGGGCGCTGTATTATTTTCGCTTCTTCGCGTCGAACAGCTTCGGCCAGGCCTGGGCGAATCCTGCACACGGTTTCATATGGTGGGCCGAAATCCGAACGGGCTCCGTGTTTTCAACATGGTGAGAAAACCGGTTGATAAAAGCCGCGCCGCTGTGCAAGGCAGCGAGGACGAGGGGAGAAGGGAGAGGATATAGGGGAGAGGGGAGAGGATATAGGGGAGAGGGGAGACGTTTTGAGTTTTGGGTTTTGGGTTTTGAGTTGGAAGAGAGGGGGAGGGCAGGATTTTTGAGTTTTGAGTTGGAAAGACGAAATCGCGATCGAAATCGAAATCGGGATCGGGTTCGGAGTTCAGGGTTCAGGGTTCAGGGTTCAGGACTTGGAGAGCCCTTGCGACAGACAAACTGTCTGCGGCCCCGGGGGCTTGAGTCCCTTGCGTCCCTGGAGTCCCTAAAAACAGGCAAAACAACCCCGCGCCTCCGCGGGAGACATGCCTTTTTTCTGTTTTCTTCGGCGGCCGAGGCCGGCCGCCCTCCAAGTGGAATGCGATAGGCGCCTCTTCTGTAGCCCCGCCACGATGCGGCGCACCGGCGCAGCCACCTGGGAGCGCGGCCGGCTTGCCCTTCGAAGCCGCTTCGGCGAAGAATGGGTCCCGGCCGCCTTGGCTGTGTAGCCGCGCCGCTGCGCGGCGCGCTTTCTCCGCGCATCCGGAAGAGCTGATTGCCGGGCATTTTCACAACATTTTTTGACTTGATTCAAGGAGTGCAAAAGCGTATATTCAGCATGGCTTCAAAAATCAAAGAAAGGTAGCAGCTATGGCGGCAAGCGGCTCCAGAATGGGATGTCGTTTAAAGGTCGTTTTTTTACCCTCTCACCATTGATCCCCGGGCGGCTTGCAGGAATGCTGCATGAACCTTGAATCCATCGCGTTGCGGCCGGTACACGGCCATTGCGTCGCGGCAAGGGCTTGGGCGCGTGCGCGGCTGCCTGTTTTT
>JAAZAB010000049.1 GCA_012514555.1 Lentisphaerota bacterium | reverse complement strand
TACGCGACGCTTTCTCCAGCGCGTCGCACAGCGACGCGGCTACAGCGCGGTTCCCGCGCAGCAACACGCACCGCCGCCTCTGTGTAGCCGTCGCGTTATACGCGACGCTTTTCCCGCGCGTCGCACAGCGACGCGGCTACAGCGCGGTTCCCGCGCAGAGACGCGCACCGCCGCCTCTGTGTAGCCGTCGCGTTGCACGCGACGCTTTCTCCGGCGCGTTGCAATGATTTGGCTGGCATCGGAACTGCCGATGACATAGGATGACAGCGATTTATCAAGCGCCCGGGCGCCGGGGGGAACCCGGCTCGAAAAGGAGGGAGTTATGATCTTCCTTGTGCGATGGCTTATACTGACGATCGCCGTATGGGCGGCAACGGCAATCGTGCACGGGCTGTATTGCGATCACTGGCAGACCCTGGCGCTGGCATCCCTGGTGCTGGGCATTCTAAACACTTTCGTCAAGCCCATCCTGCTATTCCTGTCCCTGCCCTTCATCGTGGTCACTTTCGGGCTGTTTCTCATCTTTATCAATGCCGGCCTTCTCGCATTGACGGCGCAGATCGTTCCGAAATTCATTGTTGAGGGGTTCTGGCCGGCAATGGGCGGAGGCCTGGTGATCAGCATTGTAAGCATTGTCCTGGGCTATTCCAAGGCCAATGCGAAATGGGACCGGAGCTGAAAGGGGTTGCCCATGGCATGGCAGCGGATCAAGGGCCTGCCCGGGCGGGTGTTCGTTCCGGACCCGGCGCCGGCGGAACGCAGGAAGCACCCGTGCCGCGACTGTTTTCAATGCGCCTGGTGCGCTGAAGACCGCTGCCGCGCCTGCAGGACGGGCCGGCGGCACAAGGGAGAAAAAACACCATGTCAACGATATTGAAGCGCGGCGGCGCAAACGACGAGCTGACCGATGCGGACGTGAGCGAGTTTGTCCGCGAGTTCATCGGGCGCGCGAGCGGCAAGCCGCGAAAGGTGCTGCTGATCCCGCCGGACTATTCCAGGTTCCACGGCGGCGCGGGCCCGATCTGCGCCCAGCTCTATTGCCACTACTCGGCCGCGGCAACGGTTCACCTCCTGCCCGCGCTGGGCACACACAGGCCCATGACCCCGGCTGAAATACGCTCGATGTTCCCCGGCGTGCCCGAGAACAAGGTCCTGGTCCACGACTGGCGCCGCGGCCTGGCGACCCTGGGCGAAATACCCGGCAGCCGCCTCAAGGCCCTGAGCGAAGGCCGCGTCAGCTATCCCATTCGCGTTGAAATAGACAGGCTCATCGTCGAGGGCGGATATGATTTGGTGATTTCCACCGGCCAGGTTGTGCCACACGAAGTCGCCGGCATGGCCGGCGGCAACAAGAACGTGCTGGTCGGCGCATCCGGCCCGGACATGATCAACAAGAGCCATTTTCTCGGGGCGGTCTGCAACATGGAGCGGATCATGGGGCAAATGGACAACCCGGTTCGCACGCTGTTCAACGAGGCCGAGGCTGAGTTCCTCGGGCAATTCAAAATTCAATACATCATTACGGTCCGCGCCAGGAACGGCGCGGGCCGCCTGGTCACGCGCGGGCTTTTCGCCGGACCCGGCCTGCCGCCCTACGAGGCTGCCGCGCGGCTGAGCCAAAAGGTGAACATCGAGACGGTCCGGCCCCTTAAGAAGACCGTGGTCTTCCTCGATCCGGCCGAATTCAAGAGCACCTGGCTGGGCAACAAGGCGATATACCGCACCCGCATGGCCATGGCGGATCGCGGGGAGCTGCTCATCATCGCGCCCGGCCTTGTCGAATTCGGGGAAGCCGAGGTGAACGAGCGGCTCATCCGCAAGTACGGGTACCGCGGCACGCCGGCCACGCTTAAAGCCGTTGATGAACACGAAGACCTCCGGGACAGCCTGGGCGCGGCCGCGCACCTCATCCACGGGTCCAGCGAAGGCCGGTTCACCATAACCTACGCGTCCGGCGGCCTTACACGCAGGGAAATCGAAGACGTGGGCTTCAACAGCGCCGACTTCCAGTCCGCGCTCAAGCGCTACCCGCCCGACATCCTCAAGGACGGGTTCCAAACCCTCCCCGACGGCGAGGAGATTTTCTACATCTCCAATCCCGCGCTCGGTCTGTGGCGGCGGGAATAGCACGAGCGGTTTGAGCGCGGCCCTGGAGGGCGGACGGCCCCGGCCGCCGGGAATTGCCCTGCAGCGTTCTCTTGCCGGGGTTGGCGATCTTGGACAGTTTGTCTGTCCCCAGGGTCACTTCTTCTCGTCCTCGTCCTCGTCCTTCGTCCTCGTCCTCGACATTCGTTGTACTTGTCTGTCCCCATTGCCTGAGGGACTCCAGAGACGCAAGGGACTCAAGCCCCGGGGCCGCGGATGGTTTGTCTGTCCCCATGCCCCGCATTATCCGCGAAATCGCGCCACGCCGTGGCGCGCTACAGAAGAGGCGGGGATAGGCCAGCTGGAAGAGAAGCGCGTCGCACAGCGACGCGGCTACAGCGCGGTTCCC
>JAAZAB010000495.1 GCA_012514555.1 Lentisphaerota bacterium | reverse complement strand
TGGGCGGCAAGCAGCCCGACCGCGGCGGTCAGCGCCGGGTTTTTGCCAAGCGCGTGATTATGGATGTGCCACAGGTCCGGCGGCCCGCCCAGGGCGGAGCGCGCCCGGCCGGCAAGGGCATCGGCCAGGCTGCCGGGCCTGAGCGGCGCATCGGCATAGCCCAGGCCCTCTACAGGGCAGACGGGCACGGCGCCGGGCAATGCGGCCGCCGACGCCTCTCCGCACAATATCGCGCAGGAATGTCCGGAGCGCCGCAATGCGCCCGCCGCGCGGGTGATCACCGAAGTGACCCCGCCCGGGCGCAGGTGGTAGTGAACGATAGCCACGCGCAAGGCGCTCATGACGCACCCGGCGGCGGCAGCCCCCTGAGGGCGCGGTATGCGGGAACCTCCAGCATCGGCGGCCGCTCCTCCTCGCGCCACTCCCATTCAACAGGCTCGTAAACGCCCGCGTTGCACTGGAACTGCCGGAATACCGCATTGAGGTCCGGCAAATCCCGGATCATCCCCATCGAATGCAGCCGGTAAAAGAACGTGCGCAAAATGGCGAAGGCCATGCGGCCCAGGTCGCGGGTGGGCTGGTTCCGGTGGACGCGCTGGTCCATGTCGGTCTGGGCAAACGCGTCCAGGCCCCAGGTCTTGTAGACGTCTATGATGTGCGAGGTCTCCACGCCGTAGCCGATCGGGAAAGGCAGCCGCTCGAGCACCTCGCGCCTTGCCGCATACTCGCCCGCCAGCGGCTGGATCAGCCCGGTCAATTCGGGAAAGAACATGGAAAAAAGAGGCCGCACAAGAATCTCCGTCACCCGCCCGCCGCCTGACGGGCGAATGCCCTGCGGCGATACCAGCGGCCGGTCGTAGAAAGCCTTGACGTACATGACCTCGGGCCGGTAAATGAGCGGCCCGAGCAGCCCGGAAATGAAGTGGGGCCGTATGTTCTTTATGTCGGCGTCGACGTAAACGATGATGTCGCCCTTCAGCTGGTGCAGCGCCTTCCAAAGGTTTTCGCCCTTGCCCTTCTTCTCGCCAAGCTCAGGGAGAATGGCGGACGACAGGTGGACATCCGCGCCGAAAGCCGAGGCCACCTCGCGGGTGTTGTCCGAAGAGCCGGAGTCAATAACCGCAATCTCGTCCAGCAGAGGGTAGCGGATCATCAGTTCGGACTTGAACAGCACTATCTCCTTGCCGATTGTCTTGCCCTCGTTCAAGGTGGGAATGCACAGCGACAGCTTGAGGTTCCTGCGCTCCTTCTCGGCGATCATCTTGCGAAGATCCCAGAACTGCGAGTGATGATAGGTGTTGCTCTTAAGCCACTGCTGCAGGTCCATCGCGCTCCTCCCCGTCCATGGCCATGAGCAGGCCGGCAATCTGGGCCAGCCCCGCGGCCATCGGCTCGATGCTAACGAATTCGTCAATTTCGTCCAGCTCGTGGTGCCGCTCGCCGGTGCTGACTCCCACCGTGACGGCCGGAATGCCCTTGCCGGCAAGGGCGGAGAGCGCCGACGTGGTCGAATACACAACGGTCGGAATTCCAAGGATGGACTGGACCGCCTTGGCCGCCTTGACCATGGGATGCGAGCCGTCCAACCCGCCAGGCTCGCGGTTGGCGAAAATATCCAGGCGCACCTCCATGCCCTTGTGCGCGGCGACGTCGTCGCACACGTCCTGGATTTGGGACCGGATGGCGGCGAGCACATCCCGGGATTCGCTGCGCACCTCGAACTTCAGCAGCGTCTCGCGCGCGATGTTCTGATAGGACAGGCCGCCGTGAATCGAGCCCAGGACCACGGTCGTCTGGGGCCGCTGCGGAATGGGAATGGCGCTGAGCCGCTGGATCACGTCTGACATGGGCACTATTGATCCGGCGGATCCGGGCCCGCTCCAGCGATAATCATCGGGCAGGCGGCACAGGATTTCCCCGCGCAACATGCCGAGGCAGCGATGGTTCAGCCGGCCGATCTGCACGCCTTCCACGCACAGGCCCGCGCTGAAAACCATGGGCGTGCCGTCAAGGAACTGCCGCAGCCCCTCGATGTTGCCGCGGTTGAGCATGCGCGAGGCTGCCATGAACAGCACGTCCGAGCGCAGCCGCAGCCCCAGCCTTTCCAGCAACGTCGGCAGCGTGACCATCGCGGCCAGCGCCAGGCTGTTGTCGCCAACAAACGGGCCCACTATGCGGTCGGGGAATATCTCCACGGCCTGATGCTTCCGGTCTGCCACGAACGTGTCCGCATTGGCCTCCAGCAGAAGCGTGCGGCCGCCTTCCGTGCCCCGCATGAGGCCGAACCCGTTGCCAAAATCGTCGGAAGAGCAGTTCTCCAGGCCGAGCTCGGTGAAGCGCTGCAGGATGAGCCGGACGCGGTCAGCCTCGGCAAAGGTCGGCGCGGGAATTTCGCAGATAAGCACGAGGTTCGCGAGCATGACTTCGCGAAGCTCCGCCGCCGTCTGCCGGGCAACGGGAAGGATGTCCCGGATGTTTTTCCAATCTGTCATGGCGCTTCCAAAAAAAATGCCCGCGCAAGCCCGCCTGCCGGCACGACGCCGTCATCGCACTATCGTCTTCCGCGCGGTTCAAGTGTAGGGCGTCGCAGAACAGGAGTCAACGAAATCGCTCGTTGCCGGAAAATAATCGCCGCCCGGGCGGCCCCGGGGCAGGGACTCCATTTTTGCTTTCCGCCGGCCGGACACATGGTATGCTCCATTGCATGGGTGATTTTGCGAAGCGTTTTCGCGTGTTTCTCAGGGGTCGCGCCCTGGCATCGGCCGCGTTCGTGCTGGCCGCGGCCATATTCGCCGGCCTGGCGCTCTGCCGCCATTGCGTGGTCAGGCCGTTCGGCAATCCCATTGCCTTCGCATTTCGCGGCGATGCGCTGTTCGTGTTCGACAAGGCAGGCAATGAGCTGCTCGAGCTTCGCGATTTCGCGCCCGGCCGGCCGCTCACGCTCGCAAGCCGGCACCATATTGAAAAAGACGACGCCCGCCACTATCACATGGTCCGGAAGCTCTATCCCGGCCCGCGCGGGCTGGTCGTTCACAGCTATCTCTACCAGCATGACACCCATCGCTTCGCGGGCTACCGGTTCCGCGAATACCGGTCTTTTGACGAGCCTCCGCGCGACCTGCTGACCATCATGCTGGACGACAATACGTTCCCGGAGATCAAGTATGCCTTTGACGCCCAGGGCCGCCATTATTTCGCCAACGATATCAGGGGCCAGATCGCGATCGGACGCATCCCCCCGGAAGGCGGCGTCGTGGTCGACCATGCGCTGCCTCCAACCATAACCCGCTTCGGCGAAACAAATCCGCCCCTGTGCTGCTGGGAAAGCATTGCGGTGGCCGCGAACGGCAACTTCTTCCTCGCCTCCGGCGCCGCCGGCAACATACGCGAATACGCCCCGGATGGCGCCCTTATCCGCACGTTCGGCAAGGTCGGGTTCGAGCCAGGCCAGCTGCTGGCGCCAAAGGATCTCACGTTCACGCCCCTTGAGCCCGGCGCCGCGCCGGACGTCCTGACCGTGGCCAGCACCGGAAACCGGACCTGGACCCGCTTTGACGGCACAGGCCGGCTCATCGACACGATTGAGCCGCTGAAATCCGGGTACCCGTTCAAGGACATCCTGGTCGGCCCGCTCCTGGACGTCGGACCTGGCGGCCGCCTGGCGTCGTTCGATCTCGTTAACAAGGCAATGGTGTTTCCCGGCACTGAAACCGGCGTTGCAACCGAATACCGGGAACACAGGACCCTCCGTCTCCTCAAGCTGGCAGCCCTCTCCGGGCTGTGCCTTCTTTTCGCGCTGGCCTCGTGGGTCCTTGGCCCGCGCCTGCGGCGGCTGCGGTTCCCGTTCTTCATGAAGCTCGCGCTTCTGTTCATCCCCATCCTCTGCCTGACCGCGTACATGGTGGGATACGTAGTGAAAGATGCTTTCCAGGAAGACTTGGAGGAGGAACACCTCCGGCGTTCCGCAAACCTCGCCTCGGCCATAATTAAAAGCGTGCCCGTCAGCGACCTCGAGGCGATTCAGGCCCCGGAAGACAGGGAAAGCCAGGTGTACCAGCGCGTTTACAACACCGTGTCGCGGCTGGTGGACGTGCAGGGCGTTGCCGGCACACCGAAGTGGATTCTGCACAAAATCCGCGACGGCCGCTACTACTTTGGGATCAACATCTGGCGGGGCCCCATATACGAGCCCTTCATCGTCCCGCGAGACCGGCCCATGTTTTTCAACGTACTCGAAACGGCCAAGCCCGATTCCGGCCGGTTCACCGACACCCAGGGCGAGTGGTTCAGCTACCTCGCGCCCATCGCCGACGCGCAGGGCAAGATCATCAATGTCCTCGAGCTCTACAAGCCCGCGGAAGCGCTCGACCGCACCGAAAGCAAGGCCGAACAAGGAATGGCCGCCACCATCGCCGGGTTCCTCCTCCTGTCGGTGGGGCTCGCCTTCATCTGCTCCTATGTCTTCTCCCGGCCGCTCAACGCCCTGACCCAGGCAACCGCTCTCATCAGCAAGGGCGATTTCGATCACGTCATCCGCGTCCGGACGCACGACGAAATCCGCGACCTCGCCGACGCCTTCAACCGCATGAGCGCGGAGCTCAAGGCGTACATGGTCAACCTCGCCAGGACCACGGCCGACCGGGAACGGATCAGCGCAGAACTGAAATTCGCCAGCGAAGTCCAGAAGGCGCTGCTGCCGAAGGTGTTCCCGCCCTTTCCGCGCGCGGCCAACGTGGAGCTTTTCGGCCGCATGGACCCGGCGCGCGAGGTGGGAGGGGATTACTTCGACTTTTTCCTGATCGACGAGCATCACATGGGCGTCGCCATAGCCGACGTCTCGGGCAAAGGCGTTCCGGCGGGACTGCTCATGATGCGGGTGCACACCATGCTCCGCAGCGGCGCCCACTACAGCCTCGGCGCCGCGGATTCGCTGGCGCGCATCAATCGCGAGATAGCCCAGACCAATCCCGCCATGATGTTCGTCACCATGGTCTACTTCATCTGCGACCTGCGCGACGGCTCGATCCGCCTCTGCAACGCCGGGCACCCCGCGCCGCTTCTGCTCCGGCGCTCCGGCGCAGAGTGGCTGCCGATCGCCCGCTCCGGCCCCGCGACCAACATGGCGCTCGGCGTTCTCGAAACCGCCGCCTACGACGAGCAGGCGCTGAAGCTCCTGCCCGGCGAATCGATCCTGCTCTACACGGACGGATTCACGGAGTGCGTTGACAAGGGCTCGGCGATGTTCGGCGAATCGCGCCTGCTCGATTGCGTCGCCGCGGGCCCGGAGCGCTCCAACCGCGAGCGCTGCGAAACCCTCTTTGCCCGCATTGCCGCCCACCAGGCTGGCCTCGAACCGTTCGACGACGCCACGGCGCTCTTTTTCAAATACCTCTCGCTCCCCGCGCCGCGCGCCGGGCCGATGTGATTGTTGTGATTGTTGTGATTGTTGTTGACTTATTCGCCGGGAAGAACAAATCTTGCGCGTTCCGGGTTCAGTGAAAAGAACGGCCTGCCGCGCTGGCGGCGATAAACCCGGATTTTGCGTTTGAAAAATGAACGATGCTTATAACCGGTAAACCATCAGGCTTTTACAACTGCATTGCGTTTGAATTACCATGCGCGAAAAAGTACGGGTGAGCAGTTGTAAAAGAAGTTCATTTTTCAAACGCAAAATCCGGGATAAAGTTGCAGGTGGGTAAAATGGAAAAAACGGCGCGCTTGATTGTCGACGGAAAGGAATACGAGTTTCCGCTGATCGAGGGGACTGAAGGCGAAAGGGGAATTGACATATCCACCCTGCGCGCCCGCACCGGCTATCTCGCCCTCGACGAAACCTACGCCAACACCGGGATCTGCCGCAGCAGCATCACTTTCATTGACGGCGAAAAGGGAATCCTGCGCTACCGCGGGATTCCCATAGAGGAGCTGGCTGCCAAGTCCACCTTCGTCGAGTCGGCCTACCTTGTGATCCACGGCCGCCTTCCGAGCGAGAAAGAGCTGGGCGATTTCAGCGAGCTGCTCAACAAATCCTCCCTGCTCCACGAGGACCTGCAGCATTTTTTCATCGGCTTTCCAAACAACGCACATCCGATGGCCCTGCTTTCGACCATCGTGGCCTCGCTGTCCCAGTTCTACCCGGTGCCGGAGAATTTCAGCCCGGAAATCGAAAACCAGTTCATCGCGAACCTCATCAGCCAGACGAGGACCATCGCGGCCTTCTCCTACAAGAAGTCCATAGGCGAACCCTTCGTCTACCCGTCCTACAAGTATCGTTTCACCCAGAACTTCCTCAACATGATGTTCAGCTCCCCGGTGCGCGGCTACGAGCATGACCCGGACATAATAAGGGCGCTCGAGCTGTTCCTCATCCTGCACCTGGACCACGAGCAGAACTGCAGCACTTCAACCGTCCGCATGGTCGGATCCAGCGGCGCCAATATCTATTCGTCGATTTCAGCGGCCATCTGCGCGCTCTGGGGCCCGCTGCACGGCGGCGCCAACCAGGCGGTCGTAGCCGACCTGGAACGTTTTGTCAGGGAAAAGACCGATATCAGGAAGATGATGGACGAGGTGAAGAGCAAGAAGCGCAAGCTCATGGGCTTCGGCCACCGGGTCTACAAGAACCGCGATCCCCGCGCCATCATTCTCAAGGAGGCCTGTAACAAGATTGTCAACAAGCCCGGCTATACCGATCCGCTCTTCGACGTCGCAAGCCAGATCGAGGAAATCGCCCTTACTGACGATTATTTCATCTCGCGCCGGCTCTACCCGAACGTTGATTTCTATTCAGGGCTGGTTCTGCGCGCCATAAACATCCCGGTGAACATGTTCACTGTGCTATTCGCGATCGGGCGGATGCCCGGCTGGCTGGCGCAGTGGAAGGAGATGTCCGACAACCCGAACAAGAAGATCAGCCGGCCGCGGCAGATTTACACGGGCAGGACCATCAATCACTACGTTCCGATGAGCGCGCGCAAGTGAAGGCACGGCCCGCGCCAGGCGGCTCACGGCCCGCAAGCGCCCGCCTTCCCGGCAGCCGCTGAACCGCGCTCCGCCCAATCGGGAGCCATGCCCTTGCGCTCGGGCGCCGCCTTATTTCCGGCCGCGGCCGTAGCCGCTTTTGACCAGGAACCGGTAGCTGTCGGCAACGGC
>JAAZAB010000494.1 GCA_012514555.1 Lentisphaerota bacterium | reverse complement strand
GGTTCCGTTCAACCATTGATTATCAGGTTCTTTTGACCTGATAACGGCGGTTTGGAGCTATTATCAGGTCAAATTGACCGGTTGCATTATCACCGGGTAAATGATGATATTATGCTGATCACATGGAAAGTCAACAGCAAAATCACGGCACGAAAATTCTCGATGAAGTTCGTGATGTAATGCGTCTGCATCACTACTCGATCCACACCGAGCGCGCCTATTGCGACTGGATCCGACGATTCGTCCTGTATCACCACATGTGATTCTGACTTGCGAGGAAGTCGTCCAAGTGCTTGCGCTCATGGACGGCATTCCGCGGTTGATCGTCAAGCTGCTGTGCGGCTGCGGGTCAAGGACGTGGATTTTGAGATGATCCCGGATTTTGCGTTTGAACTCGGCTATACCCGCCGCGAAAAAGCCGCAAAAAAATCAGCGCGCGGCCGCGCGGAGAGCCTGGTCTATGTCATCCTGGATGTCCGCGAGGTCTTCGATCCCGACCGACAGCCGCAGGTAATCGGCAGTGACGCCGGTTGCGGCCTGTTCGGCTTCCGAGAGCTGCTGGTGCGTCGTGGAGGCCGGGTGAATGATCAGGGACTTGGCGTCTCCGATGTTTGCCAGGTGCGACAGCAGCTTGACCGAATCTATGAAGCGTTTGCCCGCCTCCATTCCGCCCTTGATGCCGAACCCGACCATTCCGCCGAACCCGCGCTTAAGATATTTCACCGCGTTCCTGTGCGTGGGGTGGTCCTCGAGGCCGGGGTAAACGACCCAACTGACTTTCGGGTGGGCCTTGAGCCAGCGGGCCAGGGCGAGCGCGTTGGACGAGTGTTTCTCCTGGCGGAGCGTCAGCGTTTCAAGGCCCTGGATCAGGGTCCAGGAGTTGAACGGGCTGATGGCCGCGCCAAGGTCGCGCAGGAGCGTTACCCGTATCCTGCCGGCCAGCGCCATGTTGCCCACGCCCGGCACGTTCCCCATGGCGTCCCAGAATACCATCCCGTGGTAGCTCGGGTCCGGCTCGGTGAACTCGGGGAATTTGCCCTGGTTCCACGCAAAGCGGCCGGAATCTACAATGATGCCGCCCAGTGAAACCCCGTGGCCGCCAATGTACTTCGTGGCCGAGCTGGCGATCACGTCAGCCCCGTGTTCGAACGGGCGGACCAGCCCTACGCCGATAGTGTTGTCCACCACGAACGGAATCCCGGCGTCATGCGCGATTTTTCCGAGCGCCTCGAAATCGGGAACGTCCAGCTTCGGGTTGCCGATGCTTTCCGCATAGATCGCCCGTGTTTTTGGGGTTATTGCTTTTCTGAATGCTCCCGGATCATTGGAGTCCAGGAACCGGACCGTGCGCCCCAGTTTCGGGAACGTGTGGCTGAAAAGCGTGTGAGTGCCGCCGTAGAGGTTGTCGGCCGACAGTATCTCGTCGCCCAGGCGCGTGATTGCCAGCAGGGTGTGGGAAATAGCGGCCATTCCTGACGCCATTGCCAGGGCCGCGGTGCCGCCTTCAATGGCCGCCACGCGCTGCTCGAACACGTCCGTGGTCGGGTTCATGAGGCGCGTGTAGATGTTTCCCGCCTCCTTGAGCGCGAACAGGCCGGCGGCGTGTTGCGAGTCCCTGAAGACGTACGAGGTTGTCTGGTAGAGCGGCACCGCCCGCGAGCCGGTGGCGGAGTCCGGCTTCTGGCCGGCGTGCAGGGAAATGGTGCTGAGTCCCTTTTTCTTCATTGGAATCTCCTGTGCTTGCGCTTTGGCGCGCATCGTGGTTGAGCGGCGGGGCAGGGGCATGCCGGCTTCTTTTCGTCCGATCCTCTTCGCTGTTCAGTAAAGAACGCCCGCGTTTCCTTTCCATTCTGCGAACAGTGCCTCGCAGTCCCGGGCCAGGACGCCTTCGCGCGTCGGAAGTCTGAGCCTGGCGCGCGGGCGGCGCAATTCCGCGTAAAAGTCCTCGTCGTCAAACCCGTAGCGCTTTGCGACGCCGCGCGCAACTCCGAAATGAAGCTTTCGAATCCGCGCCCACAGGATGGCGCCGAGGCACATCGGGCACGGCTCCGCCGTGGCGAAAAGCTCGCAGCCGTCAAGGTCGCGCGCGCGAAGCTTGCGGCACGCTTTGCGTATGGCGTTTATTTCGGCGTGCGCGGTCGGGTCCGAGTCCAGCAAAACGGTGTTGTGCGCGGCCGCGACAATTTTGCCGTTCCGGACCACGCAGGCTCCGAACGGGCCTCCGTGCCCGCGCCGGATCCCGGCGCGGGCTTCGCGGATGGCGCGCTGCATCGGGGCATTCTTCGTGCCGGAGCGCATGGTTTCAGTCCATGTGGAACACTTCGCGCAGG
>JAAZAB010000493.1 GCA_012514555.1 Lentisphaerota bacterium | reverse complement strand
TTTAAAATCGGACGGGACGCGCGAACTGGATCCCCTGGACATCTGGGAGAAGACCAAGGCCGTCCTTTCGGACGTGGGAAAACAGTGCGGGGGGATCTCGGCGCTGGCCGTCAGTTCCTTCGGCGAGGCGTTCGTATGCGTGGACGCATCCGGCCGGGAGATCAGCCGGGTCATGGTGTTCACCGACCGCCGGGGAGAAGACGAATATTTCGCGGCCATGAAAACGAGCTCAGACGCGGAAATCGCGCGGATCTGCGGACTTCCGCCTTCCACCACCTATTCCGTCTCCAAGCTTCTCCACCTTAAATATAATGAAAAGGAAACCTTTTTAAAAACGCATAAATTCCTGCTGATCGAAGACTATATCTATTTCAAGCTCAGCGGCGAAGCCTATACGGACTATTCGCTGGCCTGCCGGACCATGTTGTTCGATATCCGCAAGAAGGAATGGAGCGCCCCCCTGATGGAGAAATTCGGTTTTGATCCGGACCGCTTCTCCACGCCGGTGCAGTCGGGCGCCGTGATCGGGCAGATCTCGGCCGCCATCGCACGGGAAACGGGGCTGCCCGCTTCCCTCAGGCTGGTGATGGGCGGGCACGACCAGCCGGTCAACGCAATGGGCGCGGGCGTGCGGAAAAATTCTACGGTCTGCTCCATGGGGACGACCGAGTGCATGACGCCGGTGTTTTCCTCCCCGCTGCCCTACAGGGTGACGCTGGAATCCAGCCTTTCCAGCGAGCCGTTCCTGGTGAATGATATGTACTGCACGCTGGCATACAATGTGACGTCCGGGCTCGCGGTCAAATGGTTTTTCGATACCTTCGCGCCTGCCGAGCGGCCGGACGGGCACCCGCCCTACGCCCTGTTTGAGAAAAACGCGCCGAAGGAGCCTACAAGGCTGACCGTGCAGCCCTATCTCATGGGGAGCGGTACGCCGTATAACGACCACCGCGCGCGCTTCGCCCTTTTGGGCGCGGATGTGGGCACCAGCCGCTACGACATTTACAAGGCCGTTCTGGAAGGCCTGTGTATGGACCAGCGCCTCAATCTGGAGATCATCCGGCACGAAGGCATCCGCATAGATAGCATCATCTGCGTGGGGGGCGGGAGCAGGTCTTCCCTCTGGCTCAGGATCAAGGCGGACAGCATGCAGGTCGCCGTATCCACCCTCAAATGCGCGGAGGCCGGGGCGCTCGGATGCGCCATCCTGTGCGCGTCCGCTATGGGTGCCTATGGGAGCGCGCAGGCTGCCGGGGAGGCGATGAGCCAAATCGCGGGGACCATCGAACCCGACCCGAAAGCCTCCGCGGCTTACGACGAAAAATTCGCGCTGTACAAGCGGCTGCACCAGGAGATCGATCTATATTCGCGTTTCGCGAGCAAATAAAGAGTTTATGATAGTCGGAGGAGGAACAAAATGGCAGTAATCACAGACCGGGCGATGGTGGAAGGGATCATGCAGGACGCGCGCGAGAGTTGCGTCAGCGTCGCGATGTTCTGTTCGGCGTCGGCCTGGAACAACGAAGCCATCCTGATGGCGGCGCAGCGCTTCGGAAAAAAACACGGGATCAAAAACGTTCCGGTGATCGTGGGGATGACGGGGTCTTACGAACATATGCCCCAGTGCAGGCGCGCGACTTACAGTTTGGACTTGAAGGCGGGCTTCCTGTCTATCATTAACAGCCTTAAGGCGCTGGCCGGGGAAAAGGACTCGCCGTATTACGACATCCTGGTGATGCCCCAGCTGGACCACGGCGACCCGGTCGGGGACAAGTGGATCCTGGAGGAAGGCATCAAATACCTGTCGGGCGTGCTGTTCGACTGCCAGCGGTTCTCTTTTGAAGAAAACATAGCCATGACGTCCGCGTACGTAAAAAAATTCAGCGGGCGGGTGATGGTGGAAGCCATCATGGAGACCCTTTCGGTGATCGGCACCAAGGCCCAGGCCGTGAAGGACGAGCATTACGTGGATAACGCCGTCCGGTACGCCAAAAAGACCGGCACCGATTTCCTGGTGGCCGACCTCGGGACCGAACAGCAGTCCACCGGCACGGACGCGGTTTATTTAAAAGACAGGGCGCGGATGCTGACCGAGGCGCTGGGCAGAAAGATGCTGGTGCTGCACGGCGTATCCAGCCTGAAGCCCGACCAGATCAAGGGCCTGGCTTCGGACGGCGTGGTCAAGGTGAACATGTGGACCCGCATCGTGCGCGAAGCGGGGATCTATGCCGCCGAAAAGATCAGGGAACGGGAGCCCGATATGGCAAAAGGCGATTTCGACGCCTGCGACCCGCAAACCTTCATCAACGACGCTTTCGGAAAAGCGGTGGACATCATGGAAGAGCATCTTGCATATTTCAACTACGGCAACCTGGCCCCGGGCGGTGGAAAGCAGGGCTGAAAACGTGTTT
>JAAZAB010000492.1 GCA_012514555.1 Lentisphaerota bacterium | reverse complement strand
GGACACCGCTCGCTTCCGCAACTCCGTCAACACATCATGCCTGAGCGTCCGACCATCATGTTTCTTCATGGCCGGAATACTAAGGAATAACCGCGTCTATGTCAATACTATTATGGACTGGTTAGTATGCGGAAGGGCCGGCATTTTTTACCGTGTCAGTTGTCGCCGAAAAGGAACCCACAAATCACACAACGGGAGCTCTATGGGAGGCGGTCAAATCAGGATGAGCGGCGCCGTCGAGCCGGGCATTCTGCCCGATGTCATCCGTGTTCTCGGCGGCAGGCGGGACCGCATCGGCTACCTTCTTGTGCACAGCCGGGCCGCGGACGGCCGCATCTGGTTCAAGGACGGCGCAATCGTGGCCGCGGAATGCGGCGATGAACTGCACGAGGCCGCCATCAGGCGCCTTCTTGAAATTGAATCAGGCAAGTTCGTCTTTGTGGATGACCGCAATGCCCCGGCGCGCGCGATCTTCAAGGACACCGCCGACATCCTTGTGGAATGCTCCGTCAAAACCAGCGCGGGCCGCCCATCGGAGCACACCGTGGCGGCCATCGTCGAGGGACCGAAACCGGGCCAGGCGGCCGTCCCCGTGACTGAAACCCGGCCCTTGCCGCAAGCGAAAATGCCGCGAGCCGCGCCGGATACGCCTTCGACGCCCGGCGCCGCCGCGGCGCAACACCCGCCGCCGCCTCCACCGCCGCCGCAGCCGCTCCCTCAGCCGACCGCCGTCTCCAAACCCGCCGCGCCGCAGCCGCTCCCTAAGCCGCCCGCCGTCTCCAAACCCGCCGCGCCGCCCAAGCCGCGGCAATTGAAACGAGCGCTTCTTGCCGCCGCCGTATTCGCAGCGGCTTTAGGCGCGCTGCTTCTCCGCCCGCTCTTTATTCGCCGGCCCGCGCCGGCGCCGGCGGATGCGGCAAGCGGACTCGAGACAAACGCCGCCGGACCCGCTTCCCTGCCGGACAGCGCATCCGCGGCTGCGGCTGACACGGCGCAAGCCCCGGGCCCGGCCGGCGCCGCGGCAACCTCCGGCTTCAACGCTGCGGCGGCGGACGCCGGGGCCGAGTTCTCCGCCGATGCGGCCGGGGATTTCGAGAACACCGTCCTCCCCGAGTTGTCCGCTGACTGGCCCGACCTTCACCTTTCCGGATTGATGGTCACCGGGACCAGGGTAAAAATGGCCATCATCAACGGCAAGACCATCCAGGAGGGCAATGTCATCAACGGCGTCACGATCCTGTCCATCACGCGCACCGGAATACTGGTCAGGTGTTCCGGCGAAACGCGGTTCATGCCGTTCAAGAGGAGCGACGTCCAGAGACAAGGCGGAACGAGCTCCGCGCCTCCGGGCTTCAGCGATCTTCTTCGAAGGCTTTTCGGGAAATGACACCCTGCAGGGAGCGACGAATGAAACGGATCACCCAGGCTTCAGCAAACCACCCGGCGCCGGATGAAACCGTGCTTCGGCTCGACTATGAAAGCGGCGTTGACGGCATCAGCGACTGGGCCCTGCTCCGGCCGGGCGGCGCGGCGCGCCGAACCTGCGCTGTGGTTCTGCACGGCCACGGCTCGCACGGCGACCAACTGTACACCCGGCGCGACGTGCGCGAGAGCTGGCTGCGCTTTTATGCAGGGCATGGCGTCACCATCCTGACCCCTAACCTGCGCGACAACGCCTGGATGTCGCCGGCGGCCGCGGCGGACCTTCACGCCCTGATCGGGTGGGTCCGGGAAAACCACGGGATAGACCGCTTCATCTTTCAAAGCGGGTCCATGGGCGCAACCGGGAACGTCATCTACGCGACGCTGCACCCGGAGGATGTCTCGGCCTGCGCCGCGCTCGGATTCGTCTCGGACCTCGCCTCCTATCATGCGTGGTGCCGCGGGCGAAACCAGGGCGTGATAAAGGAAATCTGCGACGCCATCGAGGCCGGATACGGCGGCACGCCGGCGGCGCAGCCGGAGCTGTACGCCCGCCACTCGCCGGCGCTCAACGCCGATTGCTTCGCGGCGCCGCTCTTTCTGGCGCACGGCGCGGACGACGCACTGATGCCGGTGGACCAGGCCCGGCGTTTGGCGGCCGCGCTCGAAACAAGAAAAAAGGACTTTGTCTACCGCGAAGTGCCGGGCAATCATGACGCGCCCTGCTTCTTTCCGGAAGCGCTCGAATGGGTCGCGGCCCGGATCAAGGAAGCCTGACGCCCCGATGCGGATCGCCGCCATATCCCTCCTCGCCGTTCCGGCGCTCCTGTTCTGCCCGGCGCCGGCCGCGGCCGCCGAGCCGAAAGTGCTTGTCGAGTTCTTCTTCTCCGCCGGCTGCGACGAGTGCCGGGCCGTCAACGAGGAGGTGATTCCGGAACTGCTCGGACGCCTGGGCGAGAGCGTGGACCTCCGCGCATACGACATCGGCGCCGAATCCAACCTGCTCCACATGATCCGGCTCCAGGATGCGCTGAAAATCAAGGACAACCACCCTGTTTCCTTTTTCCTGGAGCAGCGCGTCCACATCGGCGGGCTCGCCGACATCCGGCGGCGCCTGATCCCGGAGGTCGAAAACATGGTGATCGAAGCGGCCGAACGGCCGGCAGGCGGCGCGGCGGACGCCGGGGCCGGCCCCGGCAACGCCGATGAAGGCCATGCCGCGGCCGTGAAGCGCCTGGACTCTCTCTCCGTGGGCGTAATCATGGCCGGCGGCCTGGCGGACGGGTTCAATCCCTGCGCGTTCGCGACCTTGATATTTTTCATCACGCTGCTCGGCGTTTCCGGCCGCCGGGGCCGGGACCTGATCTTCGTGGGCCTCGGCTTTACCGCGGCCGTGTTCGCCACGTATTTTGCCCTCGGCCTCGGGGTGTTTCACCTGCTCCGGACCCTGAGCGTCCACGTCTTCCTGCGCGGCGCGATCCGCATCATCATGCTCGCCGCGCTGGCCGTCCTGGCCGCGCTCTCCTTTCGCGACGCCTGGCTTTTCCGCCGGACCGGCAGCGCCGGCGCGATGACGCTGCAGCTTCCGGACCGGGTCAAGCGCCTGATCCACCGCGTCATGCGCGCCAACATGCCTGCGCGTCACCTGGTGCTCGGCAGCTTCGCCATCGGCTTCCTCGTGACCCTGCTTGAAAGCGCGTGCACCGGCCAGGCGCTGGTGCCCACCCTGGCCTACCTGGCGTCCCGCGCCGGGGAAAACCGTTCTCGCGCGCTGTGGCTGCTTGCGCTCTACAACGTCATGTTCGTCCTTCCGCATTTCGCGGTGTTCCTCGCGGCCTATCACGGCGCGACGAACGAGCGCTTCATCGCATGGAGCCGGCGCAACGCTTTCTGGGGCAAGCTCATGGCGGGTTTGTTCTTCGCCGGGCTTGCCCTGGCCATGCTGTGCATGTAGAATGCGGCCGAAAAGCATTTTCCGCCGAGCCGCAAACAATTGCGAAACAAGGAATTCTGTCATGACGATCCGGAAGAAAGCCGGAGCCGAGCTGCCGAATCCGCTTCTTTTCAACGACGGCAGGCCGGTGCGCACGGCCGCGGACTGGCGGACCCGGAGGAAGGAGCTGTTCGATTTGGTCGTGGCGATCGAGTACGGCGGGATCCCGCCCGCGCCGCCGGCCACGCGGTTCGAGGAGTTGCACACTTCGGCAGCCGGGAGCATAAGCGGCGCCCACTTCAGGACCCTGCGGCTCATTCCGGCCACGGATCGCCCGTTCTCGTTCGCGATGTCCATGCTGATCCCGCCGGGCAAGGGCCCGTTCCCGGTTGTTCTCACCGGCGACGCCTGCTGGCGGTACGCTTCGGAGGCTGTCGCGGCGGAAGTGCTGCGCCGCGGCTACATCCTGGCCCAGTTCAACCGTGTCGAGCTCGCCCCGGACATCTACAATTCGGACCGCGTTTCCGGGCTGTACCCGGTTTTTCCGGAAGCCCGGTTCGGCGCACTTGCGGCCTGGGCATGGGGCTACCACCGCTGCGTGGACGCGCTTTCCGGCATGGACTGCGTGGACGCAGGGCGGATCGCCATCGCCGGCCATTCCCGCGGCGGGAAGGCCTCCCTGCTGGCGGGCGCCACGGACGAGCGGATCGCGCTCACCTGCGCCAACAACTCCGGCGCCGGCGGCGCCGGCTGTTTCCGGGTCCAGGGGCCCGGGTCTGAAACGCTCGCCGACCTGGTCCGCACGATCCCGTACTGGTTCGGGCCCCGCTTCACGGAGTATGTTGGCAGGGAAACCCGCCTTCCGTTCGACCAGCATTTCCTCAAGGCGCTTGTTGCCCCGCGCGCGCTCCTGACCGCCGAGGCTCTTGGCGACGCCTGGGCAAATCCCCCCGGCACATGGCAGACGCACCTGGCCGCCCGTGAAGTGTACCGCTTTCTCAACGCGGAGGACCGCATCGGCATCTGGTACCGCGAGGGCGTCCACAACCACGGGTTCGAGGACTGGCTCGTGTTTCTCGATTTCGCCGACGCGCGCCTGCGCGGCCGGTTCACGGCACGCCGGTTCGACATCAATCCATTCCCGGACATGCCGGCCGCCTTCAAACGGAAAGCCAGGCGCGGCCGATGAACCCGGATTTTGCGGGATGAAACGACTTCTCGAAAATTACCACTCGCACACGCGCCGCTGCCGCCACGCGGAAGGCGGCGTCTCCGACTACGCGCGCGCCGCGGCGGATTGCGGCGCGCGCGTCCTGGGCATCTGCGACCACGTGCCGTGGCCGGACGACCAATGGCTGGGAGTCCGCATGTCCCACGGCGAGCTTGGCGACTATGCGGCGGAAATCCAGGCAGCGCGCGCCGCCTTTCCGGACCTGGAGATACTGGCGGGGTTCGAGTGCGAATTCAGGCAGGAATACCGGGCGTACCTCGAGGACGAGATTCTCGGCCGGCACGGCTTCACCTATCTCATCGGAGGGCTGCACTGGTCGCCGGTGAACGGCCAGTGGCGCTACCTTCAGGAGCTCGTCGCTTCGCGCGCGCTCTCGCACTACGCCGAACACATGGTCAAGGCGATGGAATCGGGGCTCTTCTCCTTTATCGCGCACCCGGACTTGTTCGGGATATGGTGCGACGCCTGGACCGCCGAATCCGCCGCCTGCAGCCGCGACATCTTCGAGGCTGCGGCCGCCCTGCGAATGCCCCTGGAAATCAACGGCTACGGCTTCCGCAAGTCCCCCATCAAGACGGCGAATGGGGAAAGGGCGCCCTACCCGTGGACGCCCTTCTGGGAACTGGCCGCCGAATATCCCATCACGGTCGTCTGCAGCTCCGACGCGCACAGGCCGCAGGATTTGTATGCGAACCTCCCGGAATGCCGGGCGCTGGCCGATCGGCTGGGCCTCAAGCCGGCCGATCTTTCCGGGCTTGGGCGCCCGCGCGCCGGCGTTCCCGTGAACAGCGGACAATGAAGCGCACGCCAAGGGGCAGCTAAATGAGCAAGGCGCGAATACCGGATTACGCGGTCTTGAGCCGGATGGGCGAGTTTTTTGCGGGCGGGCTCTGCGAGCTGCCCAAAGCGAGCGCCGCGCTCCGCTATGCGCGCGCCCACCGGCGCTGGTTCGAGAACTGCCGGCTGCCCGAATACAACGGCGGCCTCCTGTATCCCTGCGGAAGCTGCGGTTCGGGGAAACAGGCCGCCCTTACGCCGCATTATTCGTTCACCTTGTCCTGGAACAGCGAAATATTCGACAGGAAGCTCGCCGGCGCCGGGCGGCCGGAGGAACGGCAGGCGCTTCAGGACCTGCGCGCTCTCTATGGCCGGGAGGAGCGCAAGCTCAAAAGAATATCCGGCCCGCACACGATCGGGGGAGCAGGCTACACTCACGCGATCGTCAACTATGACCGGGTAGTCTACGAGGGCCTGGACTCCCATGCCGGGCGCATAGCCGCAGGACTGGAAAATGCGGGCAATAGCGCCCGGGGCAACTTCTACAGGGCCATGGCCGACCTGCTGGAAGGCATACGGACATGGCACGGAAGGCTCCGCGAGGCGCTCCGGCAATCCGGCGGCCAATGTGCAAACTCACGCAGGCTCCTGAAAGCGCTCGAGCAGGTGCCGTTCCGCCCCGCCCGCAATTTCTACGAGGCAATGGTCGCATACAACGCGGTCTACTACATTGACGGATGCGACAACCCGGGGCGCATGGACCAGGCGCTCTGGCCCCGCTACGATGGCGACCCGGACGCTGACCACGACTCCGCCCTTGCACTCATGCGCGAATTCTTCGACAATGTCTGCGCCAACGGCGGCTGGAGCATGGCAATCGGAGGTTCCCGCCCGGACGGCGGCCCGGCTTACCAGGAGCTGACGGAAATATGCCTGGAGGCGTCCAAAGGCAAATACCGGCCGAGCATCGAGCTGCGCGTGCGCGATGACATGCCCGACAGGGTGTGGGACCTTGCCATGGCGGCGCTCGGCACCGGGTGCGCTCAGCCGGCTTTCTACAACGAGGCCGGGTACCTCGGCGCGCTTCGCTCAGCCGGCCTGGAGATCAGCAACGAGGACATCGTCAAGTGGAACGGCGGCGGGTGCACGGAGACAATGCTGCACGGATGCAGCAACGTGGGCTCGCTTGACGCCGGGTTCAACCTCCCGCTCATATTGGAACAAACGCTCCAGCGCGCATTGGCAAAGCCCGCCATCAGCTTCGACGGGATAATGAAAGCCTTCAAGAAGGACGTGAAGGCCGCAATCGCCGAAGTCACATCACAGCTCAACTGCTATTATGCCGCAAGGGCCGGAAACCGGCCCCAGCCCGTCCGGTCCCTGCTCATGGACGACTGTATTGACAGGGGCAGGGACTTCAACGACGGGGGCGCAAGGTACAACTGGTCGGTCATCAACGTCGCGGGCGTCGCGAACGTGGCCGATTCCCTGGAGGCGATACGGGAAGTCGTTTTCAAGCGCAAGGCTATAACGCCCCGGCGCCTGCTGCGGGCGCTCCGCGAAAACTTCGCGGGCGTCGAGCCGCTGCGGCAGTCGCTGCTTGCCTGCGCGAAGTTCGGCAACGACATTGACAGCGTGGACTCGCTCGCCGCGCAGGTCGAGAAATTCGTGAATAAAGAAATACTGGCCTGCGAATGCCGGCGCGGCGGGAAGTTCCTGCCTTCGCACATCATGTTTGAGACTTTTGCCAACGCGGGCCGGCCGGTCGGCGCCAGCCCGGACGGGCGCATGGCGGGAGAACCCCTGTCGGACTCCACGGGCCCGGTGCAGGGCCGCGACAAGGCGGGGCCCACCGCCATGCTGAACAGCGTCGCCCGCCTGCCGCTGCGCCTTGCGCCGGGAACGCCCGTGCTCAACATGCGCTTTTCGAAAGCGTCGCTTGCAAAGCCCGCGGGGCAAAGGCGCCTCCGCGCCATGGTTGAAACCTATTTCCGCATGGGCGGCCTTCAAATCCAGGTTTCGGCGCTGGACCGCAACGAGCTTCTCGACGCCTTGAAGAATCCCGAACGCCACCAGGACCTGATCGTGCGAATCGGCGGATACTCGACATACTTCAACTGGCTTTCCGACGAACTGAAACATGAAGTGATCAAGCGCACGGAATACCTGGCGTAGGACAGTCAACTTCGCGGCCCGGCCGGCGTGCCCGGAATGCGGACAAACAAGGAGCGACGGATGAAAGCCATATTGATATGCGGCAGCAGGAATCCGAACGGCCAGACCGCCGCGACTGCCGGGGCGGTGCTTGAAGGCCTTGCAAAGGCCGGAGTTCCGGCGGAGAAGGTCTTTCTGCCAGCCCTCGCGATCGAGCGCTGCCGCCAGTGCGACGACAGCGGCTGGGGCCTCTGCATGAAGGAGGGGCGCTGCGTCATTGAAGACGATATGGCCGGGCTGGTCGAAAAGATGAGGCAGGCCGACGCCGTGGTTTTCGCTTCGCCGGTCTACTTTTCGGACATGAGCGAAAGCCTGCGCGCATTCACCGATCGGCTGCGCCGGATCTGCATGCAGGAGGCGGGCCGCTCGTCCATAAAAGGAAAGCCGGCGATCGGCGTCTGCGTGGCCGGGGGCGGCGGCGTGGGCGCGCCGGAATGCTGCGCCAGCCTGAAGAAAGTCGCGGCCGCCTGCGGGTTCGCCGTTGCGGAAATGATTCCCGTCAAGCGCCAGGACCTCAGGGAAAAAACGCAGGCGCTCGAGCGCGCCGGGCAAAGCCTGGCATCCGGCCTGGCCCGGAACTAGAACACCGTACTCGCGCCCGCGGCCGGACGCTTGGATACAAGGGAGAACGGCCATGTCAGCCAATATTCAATCGGACGTATATTGTTCCGGCCGCGACGGCTACAGCGCCTTCCGCATCCCCGTGATCGAGACGGCCGCCGACGGATCGCTGCTGGCTTTCGCGGAAGCCAGGAAGCACAATTTCGGGGACCCGGGCACGGAGAACAACCACATCGACCTGGTCCTCAAGCGCAGCGGCGACGGCGGGCGCACCTGGTCGCAGATGACGGTTATCGAGAACCCGGGCGAGCGCTGGTCGGCGGCCAACCCGGCCGTCGTGCTCGATTGCCAAAGCGGCCGCCTGTGGCTTCATTACCTCCGGTGCAGGCCCGGGCGCGGCTCCGAAAGGGCACGGCCCGGCACCGACGACATCCGGAACCTGGTCCGCCATAGCGACGACAACGGCGCAAGCTGGTCGGAGCCCGGGGACATAACCGCGGTTTGCCGCGACATGGCCGACGGCAAATGGCGCTGCACCGTGGCCGGGCCCGGCGGCGCAATCCAGGATCGGAAAGGCCGGCTCGTCGTGCCATGCTGGAAAACCGAGCCTTTTGGCGTTTTCGCAATCTTCAGCGAAGACCGCGGCCGGACCTGGGAGCGGGGCGACCTTGTGCCCGGGTCCGAGGCCCTGGGCGGCAATGAAGACCAGCTTGTCGAACTTGCCGACGGCCGGATAATGATTGACTTCCGGCAGGGCGCCGGACCGCACCGCTGGACGGCCATCAGCGGCGACGGGGGCCGCACATGGTCAAAGCCCGCGCCCGGGCAGACGGTGACGCCGGTGTGCTGCGCCATCGAGCGCTGGACCCTCGAATCGGCGGGCGCCGATCGAAACCGCATCGTCTGGACCGGGCCGAAAGGCCCCGACCGCGCCAACCTGGCAGCCCGCGTCAGCCGCGACGAAGCCGGCTCCTTCACGAGCGAGCGGCTGATTTCCAATGAGCCGGCCGCATACTCGGACATGGCCCTGCTCAAGGACGGGAGCGTGGGCGTGCTTTGGGAGCGCGGGAATTACCAATATATAACCTTTACCCGCCTGGACAGGGACTTCCTCGAACCCCGCTCCGGACAATAGTGAACCCGGATTTTGCGTTTGAAAAATGAACATCTTTTACAACAGCTCACCCGCACTTTTTCGTTCATGGCAATTCAAACGCAATGCAGTTGTAAAAACCTGATGGTTTACCCATTATAAGTATTGTTCATTT
>JAAZAB010000491.1 GCA_012514555.1 Lentisphaerota bacterium | reverse complement strand
GATTCCGGCAGGTACGCGCCGCCGGATCGTTCAGCCAGGCGCCGGAGCATCTCCGCATTGACCTCGAGGCGGGCGCCTTCGTCCGGAAGGGCGCCGATCATGAAAGCCTTTTCATGGGTTTCAATGACAGACCCGTTCATCAGCGCATTGAGCTCGAATCGGTATTCGCCGCGCCGCGGCAGGGGCAGGGCGGCAGAATAGGCGCCAGGCCCGGTTTCGGACAGCGCAACGGGCTCGGCCCTGCCATCAGCCTTGCAGGCGCCGCGCAAGGCCACGGGCGCGGCGCCCGCGGGCGGCGCAACGCGGATGTGCGCATGCGCGGTGTCGCCGGCCCTGTATTTTTCGCGGTCCCATTTCACGGAAAGTACAGCCCCTTCCCCCGCGTCGGCGAGAGCCCGTACCGCCTGCCGCCAGAAGCGGTCGTGCGCGTTCCGGAGCCCGTCCGTTTTCTGCGCCCATTTCCAGAAGGTATTGGATGCGAGCGCCAGAACCCTGCCGCGGCCCACGGCATGAACGGCTGCGAGCGTGTGTTCCCCGCTTTCCATGAGCGCGACGAGTATCCGCTCGGCGCCCGGTTTGAGGCTTCCGATCGCGAGCAGGCTCTCGACAACGCATCCAGGCTCGTCGGCCGCGGACGGGAGCCCGGCAACCATGGGATGGTGGTCCGCGCCGGGCGCGACCCGGACCGGGAAAACGCCGCGCAGGAAGCCGCCTGTCTGCCCGGGCAGTGTCCAGGGGAAAAGCCCGGCAAGCGGGAATCCGGAGTATCCGCCGGCCTCAGGGGCGTGTTCGCCGCCCGTGAAAATTGCCGCTCCGCCTTCTTCAACGTAGCGAACCAGCGCAAGGGCTTGTTCGCTGGTCCAGTCCGGGGCCGGGAACGACCCGATGATGACGCAGTCATAGCGCTTGAGCAGGGCCGGATCTTCCGGAAATCCGGCAGCCATGCCGGCGTCGCCCTCGATCCGCTCGCCCTGGATAGTGAACCGCTCTCCGTCGGTTCTATACAGGGCGGTGAAGGCGATCCCGGGGTCCATGGCGAGCGCGCGGCGCAGCGCACGGAAATCCGCGCCAAGCTCGCGGGTGAAATAAAGGACGCGCATGGATTTCCTGCGCGTTTCAACGCTCAGCCGCCGCGTGTTGTTGAGGGCGGAGAGTTCGCCCTCGAGCGGCGCCGCGCTCACCCGGTATTCCCGGATTCCGGCCTCGGTTGGGGTCTGGCTGAACACGATGCGCAGCCGGCCGTTCGCAAGGGACCCTGCCTTTTCATCAATGAGCGCCCATTTGTCGCCCTCCCTCTGCTCGAGCCTGACCTTGACGGCATCCAGTGCGCCCGCAAAAGGTGAGCGCGCGCGCGAGCGCGCGCGCAGGTCGCAGGCCAGTTCGAACGATACGCCTCTTTCCGCGGTTGTCGGCGCCTGGATGCTCTCGATCGCGATGTCATTCCAGCCGGCCGGGTCAGTTCCGAAGCCCAGCGCGAAAACCGGCATGTCGGGCAGGGTTTCCGGCGGCGCAGGATCATCACCGCCGTCGCTCAGGAGAACCAGGCAGGATGGCGGCGGCAGCTTGCGCCCGAGCGCGAGCGCGGAAAGGGAAGCCCCAAGGTCCGTGCCGGGAGGGCGCGCCGCGGGCGGCGCCGGCGGCTCCGCTGCGAGGCGCGGCTCGATGTCGAACTCCCATGTTTCCGCCGCGACGCCGCGCGGCAGCGCGGCGCGAATCTGTCCGAGGGTCGCCCGGGCCCGCTCGGCGCGGGATCCGCGCTCATGGTCGCGAACATCCATCGAGGCCGAGACGTCAAGCAGGAAGAGCACGGTCCCGGTGGGGGGAAGCGCGGCGGTCCTTCGGATGACCGGCTCGAAAAGCGCAACGGTCAGCAGCGCAAGCAGCGCGCACCTTGGCGCGAGCATCAGGGCGGCCTGGCCGGCGGCGACGCGCCGCCTGAGCCCGGCGTACATGAGCGGAACGCTTGCCGCCGCGGCTGTCACGAGGATCGCCGCCAGCAAGGGATCGGCTTCTGTCCGCCATTCGATCATCTGCCGCATTCCGTGGCGAAGGCCAGCGCGCTGCCCGAGGCGGTGGCGGTTACCACGCGCTCGATGAATATGCTCGAGCCGTCGGCGATGGCGCCGACCCCGTCGCGGCGCGCGACCGTGATCTCGGGGGCCGCCGCCCCGGCGGCGCGGGCCTTGTCGCGGGCGCATTCGCGCGCAAGCGCAACGGCCGTCTTCGTGGCGCGCTCCAGCTCCGCGAATTCCATCGGGCCGTCCGCGCCGTAGACCACGTAATTGCCGAGAGGGCCGGGGCGTATGACCAGCTCGTGGGTCATGGACACTTCTGCGGCAATGGCGCCGACGGCGTTGGCCACTTCCGCGTGTTCCGGGACCACGATCTCGACGTTCATGCGCCCGGCCACGGGAAGCACGAGGGCGGAAGCCGGCGCGCCGATGGCCACCACGGGGCGCCGGATCGAGAGGGCCACGCCGAGGCCATGAGCGTCATTCTTGAACGCCTTGTCCAGGAAAAAGTCCCAGTCATCCGGAAGGTCGGTCATGGCCGGCAGTTCGGCGGTAGCTTCCCTGCGCACGATTTCACGGAAAATCCTGCGCGCGACCGCCTCGGACGCCATGGCAAGCGCCTGTTCAGGGGTCCTGCCGAGGAGGCATGCAAAATGGCCCAGTGCGAGCCGGGCCGCCATTACGTTCCAGCGCGTGAAGGCGCCGGTCGCGTGCAGGAGATCGGTAGGGGTCAGCGCTCCGCGCTTTACCGCCCCGCAGGCTTCCAGGCGCCGGAGCGGCAGGAAAACGAGGCCGGGCAGGTTCATCCTGCGCGCGGCCTCGGCTGCCGGAACCGGCCCCGAACCGAGGATGTCGAGCAGCTGCCGCTCACGGTCCGAAAGCTCCAGGCTGGCGGGACCGTCGAGGACCAGGATGTCGAGCGGCGCGGCGCTCGAGCTTCCGGCATGCGCGCGTGCCTGAAAGGACCGGAGAAATTCGAGCACCGCTCCGTGCCGGTGCGCAAGGAGGCAGAAGGGCAGGTTGCGCTGCGGCCCGATATGGATGCGGCGCTCGCGGTCGAAGTCGATCCGGCTGTCGCCGCCGAGGCCTGTGGTTGACATTTCGATTGCGTCCACGCCCATGGTCCAGGCGCCGATGCGCGCGCCGTCAGGGCAGACCTTTGCGCGCCCGCCGCGTATGATTGAGCAGTCAGTGGTGGTTCCTCCGATATCCATGACGATGGCGTCGCGCAGGCCGCTGAGCGCGCGGGCGCCGCTCACGCTGGATGCTGGCCCGGAAAGAATGGTTTCAACGGGGCGGGCTCGGGCCATGGCCTCGTCCACGGTGCTGCCGTCGCCCTTTACGACCATGAGGCGGCCGGGCACCTTGAAATCGGATAGCGCCTTGCGCACCGAGTCGAGCAGGCTGCCTATGATCGGCAGAAGCCGGGCGTTTGCGATCGCGGTCTGGGCGCCCTGGAACATGTTCAGGCGGCGGCTTATTTCATGGGCGCATAGCACCGGAATGCCGAATGACCCGCAAACGATCTCGCGGACGCGGTTGGCCTGGACAGGGTTGCGGACCGTTGAGTAACCGGCCACGACGATGGCCGAGCAGTGCTCGCGGACGACAAGGCGCTCGGCGGCCTTGAGGCAGGCGTCTTCGTCAAGGGGCTCGATGATGTCGCCGGTGATGGAAACTGCGCCCGGGACGTTGGCGAGCGGCTCGTGGCCGAGTTCCTCCTCGGTCCAGTCCCATGGCGACAGGGCGATTACGCCAACCTTGCATCCGCGGCCTTCAACGATCGCGTTTGTGGCAAGGGTGGTTGATATGGCCGTCATACGGACGCGGGCAAGGCTCTCCCCGGGAAGCTGCGCCAGCGCGTTGCGAATGCCTTCCAGCAGGTCGCTGTAAGTTGTCAGCGCCTTCGCCTTGGCAATGACGGAGCGGGTCGCGAAATCGTAGAGAGCGGCGTCCGTGTAGGTTCCGCCCGCGTCAATGCCGAGCCCGATGCCGCCGACCGCGCCGCCGCCGGGTGTGGATTCGACGCATGTTTCGCCGCTCTGAGAGATGTCGCCGCGCGTGTCGTCCACGGGCACGGCCGCGAAAAGGCGATCGTCGCCCGTGGAGGCGCTCCGGCTGAACGGGGGAAGGACGAACACGTCATCCGGATCCCAGGTCCCGGCCAGGAGCTTGCGCAGCAGCGAGGAGTCGCCCCGTATGACTTCGTATTGCCAGCCGTAGGCCCTGGCCATTTCCTGGGCGAAGCGGGCATATCCGGACTCGTCCGAAAAACCGAGGTCGATGTAGGCGGCCCGGGAATAGTGCTGTTTCCACCTGTCCTGGAAAGACAGTATATGGCGGGCATTTTCGGCGCCGTGCCGGGTTTTGAGCGTGTTGAATTCCGGGTGAAGCTCGTAGCCGATTTGCTCGTAGTTCCTGTACAGCTCGCCGGCTTCGCGGTCGCGCGGGTTGATCTTCTTTTCGATCCAGCCGAGCGAATGATAGAACGTGCCGGGATGCCGTCTGAACTGTCTCAGGTATTCGGCGCGCGAACCCATGAACATCGTTATGCAGTCATGGGCGCGCGGAATGGCCACGGGAATGTCGCGGGAAAGGAGGCTGGCTGTTCCGCGGCCGCAAAGGCCGTACAGCAGGCAGACGGCGTCGAACATGGGGGCGTGCGCGAGATCGATCTCCTTTTGCGCCAGCTCGCGCAGCTCATTGGGGTTTGCGTGAAGCCCGGCGTCAAGGATTGCGAAGTCAAGCCGGTTCGGGCATTCGGGGCGAAGACGTTCGAGGTACGGCTCGAAGACGCCGCAGGCAATCACTTTGAGATTCACAGGCACCTCCACGGGTGAAAAGGGCGCCGACTATATCCCCGGCGGCAGCCGGGTCAAGGGCGAAGGCGACGCGGGTGGCCGGGAACGGCGGGATATTCCCGGGCCCCGCGCGGACGTTCGCGGCCCGTCGCGCGGCTCTTTGCGCTTGACCTCCGGGTTTCACTTGGGCACATTTCTTCGAATCCATCGGCGTTCGGGAGCATGGTTTCCGGCGCGGCGGCGCTTTGATGCGCGCGCGGAACGCATGGAGTCAATCGGAGGTCGGCCGTGGGCGGAACTGGTACGGTGATTGTTCATCCGTGCGCCTGTGTCAAGGGGCGGCTGCGCGTTCCCGGCGACAAAAGCATTTCGCATCGGATTGCAATGCTGTCGGCCCTTGCGCGGGGTGAATCGGTAATTCGCGGGTTCCTGCTCGGCGAGGACTGCCTTTGCACGCTGCGTGCCATGGAGAGCCTCGGCGCCGGCGTCATGCTCGACGGCGGAACAGTACGGGTTTCAGGAATCGAGGGCGAATGGCGCGCTCCCTCCGCGCCCCTTGACTTGGGCAATTCCGGCACGTCCATGCGCCTGCTTGCTGGGCTCCTGGCGTCCCGCCCATTTACGGCGGAGCTGACAGGGGACGATTCGCTTCTTTCGCGGCCCATGGCCCGGATTCGAAGCCCTCTCGAACTTATGGGCGCCCGGCTGGAACTGCTTGGCCGGCTCAGGCCGGATGCGGGCCCGATCAGGATTTCGGGAGGGCGCCTCAAGGCCATCGAGTACCGTATGCCGGTCGCATCCGCACAGGTGAAATCCTGCGTGCTCCTGGCCGGCCTTTTCGCGGAGGGCGTTACGCGGGTCATTGAGCCGGCGCCGAGCCGCGACCATACGGAGCGAATCCTGAACATGCTTGGCGTGCCCGTGTCGGTTGACGGGCCGTGCGTCGAGCTGTCCGGTTTTGGCGCACGCGGGCCCGCGCTGAATGCCCGATCATGGACCGTGCCGGGTGATATTTCGTCGGCCGCGTTCTGGCTCGCCGCCGCCGCCATGCTGCCCGGGTCATCGGTCGTCGTCGAGGGGGTGGGGGTCAATCCGAGGCGCTCAGGGATTCTGGATGCGCTCCGGCGCATGGGCGCCGGCCTGAGCATCGAGTCCGGCGTTCCGGCGCCGGGCGGAGAACCGGTCGGCAACGTGGCCATGTCCGGATCCGGGCTCAGGGGAACGGAAGTGGCCGGCGTTGAGATTCCCAACCTGATCGACGAGCTGCCGGTTCTTGCGGCCGTCGCCGCAGCGGCCGAGGGCGTCACCGTTATCCGGGATGCGGCCGAACTGCGCCGGAAGGAGTCCGACCGTATTGCCTGCATGGCTCGGAATCTCGCGGCGCTGGGCGCGCGAGTTGAGGAGAAGCCGGACGGCCTCGTCATCCGCGGCGGCGCCGCGCTCAGGGGCGGCGTCACGATCGATGCGTTCCAGGATCATCGCATCGCCATGTCTTGTGCGGTGCTGGCCCTGGCCGCGGGCGCGCCGGTCCGGATTACCGGCGTTTCCTGCGTTGACACTTCCTATCCCGGATTTTGGGATCACATGAGGAGCCTTGGCGCCAATGTCGAAGAGGATAATCGCAATTGACGGGCCGTCGGCTTCGGGCAAATCCACCGTGAGCCGCCGCGTGGCGGAGGAACTCGGCTTCTGCTGCGTTGACTCCGGCGCGCTCTACCGCGGCGTCACCTGGCTCTGCCTGCGGGCTTGCCCGAAAAGGCTGGACGCGAAGGGCGTGCTGGGCGCGCTGGCCCGTGTCCGGCCCGAGTTCTTTCTCGACGCCCGCGCCGTGCGCTTCACTCTGGACGGCCTTGATCCGTGGCCGGAGCTGCGCTCGGAAGCCGTCGTCGAGCATGTCAGCGCGGTTGCCGCGATCCCGGGCGTCCGCGAATGGGTCGTCGAGCGCCTGCGCGGCATGACCGTGTTCGGCGATCTTGTCATGGAAGGGCGCGATATAGGAAGCGTGGTGTTTCCCGGGGCGGACTTCAAGTTTTACCTGGATGCCGACGAGTCCGAGCGGGCGCGGCGGCGCCTGCTCGAAAACGCAGCCGCCGATTTGTCGAGCGTCAAGTCGTCCATAAGCCGGAGGGACCGGATCGACAGCACCCGCAAGGCGGCGCCACTCCGGGTGGCGGAAGGCGCCTGCGTGATCGACACCACGGGCCTTGGCGTTGAGGATGTTGTGCGGATCATACTGGACAAGGTCAGGGCGGGGGGCTTTCAATGACGGCCGGGGCTAAAGAGCGCATGTCATGGGCATACCTGGCGAGCTACTGGATTTTCGGGACCGCCCTCAGGATATGGAACCATTACCGCTCGCACGATCCGGAGAACGTTCCGCGAAAGGGCCCGTGCATCATCGCGTCGAACCACGCCAGCTTTCTCGATCCGCTCGTTGTGGGATGCGGCGTATCCTTCAGGCAGATTTTCTTCATGGGCCGGCGGTCGCTTTCGAAGAATCCGCTCATGCGCTGGTGGATGAACAGCATTGGGGTGGTGTTCGTGGACCGCGATCGCGGCGACGTGGGCGCCATCAAGGCCGGCCTCAGGATTCTGAAAAGCGGCAGGCCTTTTTTCCTTTTCCCGGAGGGCACCAGGACGCTTGACGGAAACCTTCAGCCGGCAAAGGGCGGGGTCGGGTTTCTAATAGCGCGGGCGGCGGCGCCTGTGGTGCCGGTGTACGTGAAGGGCACCTTCGAGGCATCTCCGAAAGGGCGCTTCGGCATCCGGCGCGCGCCCATCTCGGTCTGGTACGGCGCGCCCATTCAGCCTGAGGAATATGCCGGGTTCTTGGCGGACCGCGACGGCTACGTCGGGCTGGGCGCGATGGTCATGGCGCGCATCGCGGAGCTCAAGGCGAAGGCTGACGCCTCTCAGGCCGAGCCCCCCGGTCCCGGGCGGGGCAATCCGGCGCCCGAATGAGCCGCGGAATGTATTCCGGAACCGGCTTGCCGCCGGACGGCGGGATAGATGCCGGTCAGAACGGAAGGCCATCGTCATTGAAGAAGAATATCTGGACTCCCGCCTCGAAGGAGACGGTCGGATCGAACTCGTATTCTCTCGGGAACTCCAGGATGGGCGTCAGCGTGTAGTAGAGCCACTTCCGAAAGCCCCTGCGCCGGTATTCAAGCTTGACCCGGTAGTTGTCCATCAATGCCGGCCCGTTTTTGTGCCAGAAAACGACACCCCTGATGCCGATCGCCTCGGCGCCCTGGCGGTCGTTCTCGCCGGCGATCATGTATCCCAGGTACGCCATTTCCGAGAACTCGACGCCCCGCGTCGCCTCGCCCCACTTGCCCGCCGTCACGAGCCTGAACAGGATGCCTGGCGAGAGCTTGCTCATGAACCCGATCTGGCTCATGGTGCTGAACCCGTCCTGGTCGGTGTAATATGCCCCGCTGTTCTCGAAGCCCAGGTTCCAGCCCCGGCCCTTGACCGAGTAGTGGAGCGTAAGGTCGGTGAATGCGGCCGGCTTGCCCGACAGCCTCGCGCCGCCGTTGAGCTTGATGAATGAAAAATCCGTTTTCTGAAGGATTCCCCGCAACCCGATTTTAGGATCGCCGACCGCGTCGCGCGGATCAGTGCCGGGCAGCGTCATCGCCTCGGCGTTGCCGAAAAACAGGTGAATCCGGTTTTCAATGTTCGGCAGGGCAAGCGAGACGTCTATTGAGGGATCCGCGCCGACCGAGCCCAGGTTGTCGTCAATGGAAAAAATCAGCTCCGCGCTGAAGAACGAATCCTGGCGCTCGGCCGGGCGCGTGGGATCCATGAAATACTCGTCGCCCTTCTGGATTCGCTCGTTGAGCCAGTCGAACATCTCCTGGTGCTTGATCAATATCCGCCGCTTGAGGGGGACGCCTTCCCAGTCCTTTCTCCACCTGAAGAGAATCTCCCATATGTTCGCGTCCAGCGCGAGGTCGGGCAAGCCGCCCGCGCCGTCCGGGTCCGGAGTCAGCGCGGCAGGCGGCGCCTCCGCCGGGGGCCGCGCCGGCGGGGCGGGCTGCAGAATGACGGGGCCGGGATGGGCGTTTGAGACGGGCGCGCCCGGGAGAACGGGCGCAAGCAGCGCTAAACAGGAAAGCAGGGCGCACACTCTTCCGCAGGCTGGCGGCTTAACTAGCCGTGGGCTCGCGCCCAGGCGTGTGTTTGCGGCAAAAAGCTTCATGCTCTGGCACAAATTCCGAAGGGGGTGGCGGCCTCAACCTCCGGCCTCGCAAGGCGATGCTCCGGATTGGCGTCCGAGACGCCCCCGGCTCGATGAAGCCTGCCGTGAACATGCGGAAACATCCGGTTTGTCGTGCGAATAATCGGATTCCCGCGCATTGCTTGTCAAGGCCAAAACAGGTTAAATACTCTGATTTGACATGTCGCGAGGGTATGGTAAATTCACAGGCATTTCCGTGTTTTCGCACACAGCGGATGACAGTTGATTCCTTGCAGGGGGGCGGCGGCCATGAAGACATTTGCGCTTGGAATGGGGAAAGCATGATTTGCGACAGCCGCATCAGAGACGAGCTTGGACGCACGCTGGAGAGCACGCATATCGATGGGCTTGGCGAGCGAACGCAGGGCAAGGTCCGCGACAGTTACAGGCGCCCCGGCATCCGGATAATCATAGCGACCGACAGGATATCGGCCTTCGACTGCGTGCTGGGCACCGTGCCGTTCAAGGGCCAGGTGCTGAACCAGCTTGCGGCATTCTGGTTTGAAAAAACAGGCGCGCTTGCGCCCAACCACGTGGTTGACGTTCCCGACCCGAACGTGATGGTCGTGGAGGAATGCGACCAGCTCGCGATCGAGTTCGTCGTGCGCGGATATATCACCGGCATCACCAATACTTCGCCGTGGACCCAGTACCAACGGGGGATCCGCGACTATTGCGGCCACCGCCTTCCCGACGGGCTGCGCCGGGATCAGAAGCTCGACGCGCCCATACTGACGCCCACCACCAAGCTCGAGAAACACGACCGCCCCCTGTCGCGCCAGGCGGCGATCGCAGAGGGCCTGATAGATGCCGCGACTTTCGAAGCCGCATCCGCCATTTGCCTGAAGCTCTACGATTTTGGCGCGCGCCACGCGGCCCGGCAGGGCCTAATCCTGGCCGACACCAAGTACGAGCTGGGCCTCCGGAACGGGGCGGTCAAGGTTACCGATGAAATGCACACCCCCGATTCGTCGCGCTACTGGTTCGCGGACACTTACCGCGAGCTTTTCGACGCCGGCCGGGACCAGCGGAAGCTGGACAAGGAATATGTGCGCGAGTGGTGCGCGGGCCTCGGCTTCCGAGGCGACGGCGCCCCTCCCGCCATGCCGGACGAGGTTCGCGTCGAGGCGGCAAAACGCTATATCCGGGCCTACGAGATCATCACTGGCCGGGAATTCAAGGCGCCCGACGAGCCCGTTGCCGGCCGCATCGAATCGGCCTTGAAAACAAAAGGATACCTTGCGCCATGAGCGTGCACCCCATCGAATTCCGCTACTATTCCGAAGAAATGCGCAGCCTCTTCACCGAGGAAGCCAAGCTGCGGAACTGGCTGGAAGTGGAGGCCGCCCTGGCCCTGGCCCACGCGGAGCTCGGCCGCATTCCGCGCCCGGCCGCCGCCGAAATAGCGGAAAAGGCCACCACGGCCCATGTCAAGCTGGACAGGGTCAAGGAGATCGAGAATGAGATTCACCACGACCTCATGGCCATGGTCAAGGCGCTCACCGAGGTGTGCGGCGCCGATTCGGGGAAGTTTATTCACCTTGGCGCCACGTCATACGACATAGAGGACACCGCCCTGGCGCTTCAGCTCAGCCGCGCCATGGGCATCATCGAGGATGACCTTCTCTCGGTTCGCGACACCCTAGCGGGCCTGGCCGAGCGCACGAAGCGCCTCGTGTGCGTCGGCCGGACCCACGGCCAGCACGCGGTGCCGACCACCTACGGCCTCAAGTTCGCCATCCACGCTTGCGAATTCCAGCGCCATGTCGAGCGGCTCCGGCAGGCGCGGTCCCGGGTGCGCGCCGGAAAGATGACCGGCGCGGTCGGCACCCAGGCGAGCTTTGGCGCGCGCGCGGGAGAGTTGCAGCGGCTGGTGATGGCACGGCTCGGAATCGATTCCGCGCCGGTCTCCAACCAGGTTATCCAGCGCGACCGCCATGCGGAGGCGGTGTTCGTTCTGGCGCTGGCGGCAGCAAGCGGCGAAAAAATGGCGCGCGAAATCCGGAACCTGCAGCGCACGGAGATCGGCGAAATATCGGAGCCCTTCTCCGCAAAACAGGTGGGCTCGTCCACCATGCCTCAGAAGCGCAACCCGCACAAGAGCGAGCGCATCTGCTCGCTGGCCAGGATTGTCCGCGCGCTGGTCGCGCCCGCGCTTGAAAACATACCGCTGGAACACGAGCGTGATCTCACCAATTCGGCGGCCGAGCGCGTGATCTTTCCGGAATCGTTCATTCTTACGGATTACCTGCTGCGCCAACTCAAGGACGTGCTTGCAGGGCTGGTGTTCTTCGAGGACCGAATCGCCGAAAACCTCCGCATGACCGGCGGACTGATAATGTGCGAACAGGTGATGATCAAGATGGTTGAGCGAGGAATGGGCAGGCAGGACGCACACGAGATTCTGAGGGTCGCCGCGCAGGAGGCTTTTGCCGGGCGCGCGCCGCTAAAGCGCGTTCTCGAAAACAACCCGCGCGTGATGGCTGTGATAACGGGCGCGGAACTGGACATGGCGCTGGACCCGTCGAACTACATCGGAACGGCGGCCGAGCAGGTTGAGAATGCTCTTGCTGCGCTGCGCGGTCGGTAGCCGCGAGGGAACGAAACGAAAGAGAGGGCACATGGCTTCGGCTGTAATTGTTGGCGCCCAGTGGGGCGATGAGGGCAAGGGCAAGATCGTGGACTTCCTGGCCGGGCAGGCCGATTTCGTGGTCCGGTTCCAGGGCGGCGACAACGCCGGGCACACGGTCTACCTGGGCGACAGGAAGTATGTCTTTCACATACTGCCTTCCGGCATGCTCCGGCCCGGGGTGACATGCGTGATCGGCAGCGGGGTGGTTCTGAATCTCAGGCGCCTGGCCGACGAGATATCGGAGGTCGGAATTTCGGAGCAGGATATTACGGCGCGCCTCCGGATAAGCGGCGAAACCGCACTGATCCTGCCCTGCCACATGGCGCGGGACCGCTCCGAGGAGTCCAGCCGCGGCAAGGGCAGGATCGGAACAACGCAGCGCGGCATCGGGCCGGCCTACGTGGACGTCGCAAATCGCACGGCCGTTCGCATGGCCGACACCCTTGACGAGGACTGGTTCAGGAAGCGCCTTGCAATCTGCCTGGAGTCCAAGCGCGACTCCCTTGAAGGAAGCGAGTTCTCCGAAGCCTGCGATTTCGAGAAGACCGCCTCGGAGACGCTGCGCCTTGCGCGCCGATTCGCGCCCCTCGTCTGCGACGCGAGCGCGCTGCTGGAGGAGGCCAGGGCGAAGGGCAAGAATCTCCTGTTCGAGGGCGCGCAAGGCACCATGCTCGACGTCCACGCCGGCACATATCCGTACGTCACCTCCTCGAATACAGTGGCCGGCGGCGCATGCGTCGGTTCCGGCGTGGGCCCGAGGGCGATAGGGCGGATACTGGGCGTGGCAAAAGCATATACGACGCGCGTTGGCGAGGGCCCGTTTCCGACCGAGCTTATCGGCGAGACGGGCGAACGCCTGCGCGAAACCGGGGGCGAGTACGGCGCAACAACGCGCCGTCCGCGACGCTGCGGCTGGCTCGACATCGTGCAACTGCGCCGCGCCGTCCGCCTGAACAGCCTCGACGGGATCGTGCTGACCAAGCTCGACGTGCTGGACGGGTTCGACCGCATAGGCGTGTGCACGGCCTACCGGGTGAAAGGCCGGTGCATGACCGAGTGGCCTGTGAACCCGGCCGACCTCGAGAGCGTCGAGCCGGAAATCGAGTTCATGCCCGGCTGGCTGGCCGCGACTTCGTGCGCCGGCGGCTACGATGCCCTTCCTGCGGCCGCCCGGAATTATGTTGAGGCAGTCGAGAAATGGCTTGGCGTTCCCGTTGCCATGGTCACGGCCGGCAAGGAGCGCGACGACATAATCGTGCGGCAGCCGGTATTCTGAACGCTGTCAAACCTGCGCCAGAAGCTCCGGCTGACGCCCTGTGAACTTATCCCGGATTTTGCGATTGGTCAGAGTGCGGCAGATGCAAGGCGCAGCGGGTGAAGGCGTATTGACATACTCCGAACCCGCTGCAACACAGCAAAGGAATATCCAATGTCCAAGTGAGCGAGAGATGAGAATGGGCGTATCCAAGTCCACCCATTCACCACGCCCGCGCCCCCCTTGTTCCTTGGACTTGAGTGTTGGATATTCTCTTTCCAGGTTCAGAATCTCGCCTCCCGCTGGTGGTTGCTCCCATCCAAATCCAAGGACGGATTGTCTGTTCCCATGGCTCCCAACTCAAAACTCAAAACCTCTCCCTATCCCCCTCTCCCAACTCAAACCCCAAAACTTTGAAAGAAAAGTGAATGAGGAAATCAGGAACATCAGGAAAAAAGAGAAAATATTGACCTCTCCATTCCAGTTTTCCTGATTTCCAAATAGTCTCCTGTATTTTGGAAAAGGTGT
>JAAZAB010000490.1 GCA_012514555.1 Lentisphaerota bacterium | reverse complement strand
GGTTCCGTTGCGCCATTCGGATACGGATCAGCGTCAGGCGAGCGGAGAAGTCATCGGGTTTCGCCTGAAGCACGGCATCGAGGGCCCGGGAGGCCTCATCGGCGCGTCCGGTGGCCAACAGCAGACGGGCCAATGCGTGCCAGGCGTCAAGGCGCTGCGGCGCGTCGTCGAGTGCACGGCGCAAAAACTTTTCGGCAAGGGCGTGCTCGCCTTTTTCCAGCAGGACCGTGCCAAGGCCCGCGAACGCCGGCGCATTGCGTTCAGTTTCCAAACTCCGGCGGAAGAGGTCTTCGGCGAGGTCCACTTCGCCGCGTTCGAGCCGCACGCGGCCCCAGAGGTAGTTGGCGAAGGCGTGGTCGGGATTCTGGCGCAGAATCGCGCAGGCGTCCTGTTCACTGAAAGCGGGCACCTCCAGCACGTCATCAAGCCGCAGGATCTCCTCGCGCACGTCGTTGAGGTTAGGGTTCAACTCCAAGGCTCGCAGGAAGTTCGCGCGCGCGGCGCGGTAGTGTTCCGTGCCGTTGTGCCGGAGCAGATAACCGCGGACTTTGTACATGAGATAGTGTTCTTTTTTAACGGAGGCGCTGCGCAACACGGGGAAGACGCGCATCTCGAGTTCGGGATACTCCTCCAGTTGCAGCAGAATCTCCGCCAGCAGACCCCACAATCCGATGTCGGCGGGTGCGGCGTTGAGCGCGGTGTTAAGCCGTTCGCGGGCTTCGGGCAGTTTGCCGTCGAGAATCAGAAGGGCCGCTTCGTGCCAGATCAGTTCGGCGGGAGTGACGCCGTTTTCCTTGGCCAGATCCATCCAGAGCCCGGCCTCGGGAAGGTCACGGCGTTCGATGGCCAAGCGTGCCTTGTTCACCAGCGCGAACCGGTCCCGGTCATCGATATCCAGAAGCAGGTTGAGTTGGAGGTCCGCTATGTCAAACTCATACGTCTCCAGATGTTTGGCGATTGTCTGGTAGAGTTCGCGCTTCTTGTCGCGTACGGCCAGAAAGGGGTCCGGCTGCCCAGGCGAGAGGGTGTGCGACAACTGCTGCAGCAGTCCGGACTTCGTCCAATAGCTCTTGCGGACCTGCTCCAGAATATCCGGAGAGATCAGCGTTCCGGTTTGGGCCTGGACCGAGGCGGGGGTGAGGAGGTGGGTACGGGCGTACCGCCGCGGGATCTCGCGCAGGCGTGTCTGCAGGGCGGGGAGCGTATCCGCGCGCAGGCCATGGCCGAGGGCCAGATGGTAGCGGTTCAGCAGTACGCTGAGGTTGTCGGGCATCAGCGCTTCGGTCTGCGCGAGCAACTCCGCAGCTTCCTCGAAGCGCTTCTGCCCGGCGAACAGAACCGCCAGCTCATTGCCAGCGCAGGCCAGTTGTCCGGCGAGCGCCGCGCGGATCTTGGCGAACAGGCGGATGCTGTCCGGGGTTGCGGGGAACAGGTGCGGTTGCAGGAACTCTACGAAAGCTTGGTGCCGGTCGCGCAGTTGGGCGAGGTCTACGGACACGTCTTGCGGCAGACCGTTGAAGAAAATGCTGTTGGGCAGGGGCGTGAAACCGTTCTCGCGCCAGAAGACCGGAGTGCGGAACAGGGCAATGCGGGAGTAGGCATTGGTTTCCTGAGTAAGCCATTCGCGCAGGAAAGAAACGGGCGAAAGGTCGGCCGCGTTCAGAAGCCGGGCTTGGATTCTGGTAAGGGAGGGATCCTCCCGGATGGCGGTGCCGAGGTGCTTCGCGTTGGCGCCGTCCGGGCTCTCTTCCGTTTCGATGAGCCGTAGCCGACGCCCGTCCTGAAAGGCGCGGAGCATCAGGTGATGCGTGAGAGTGCTGCTGTTGACGATCCAGTCACAGGTGTCCAGCGTTGCGTAGATGCGGTCCGTGACGACATCGACGAAGGCGCCTTCACGCGGATCGATGTCCGTGAAACTGCGGAACGGCACCAGACACGCGAGTGCCAACAGGGGCCAGCAGAGCCATCGGCCGATACGGCAAACGAGAGGATGGTCACGGTATTCGTAATAATCGAGGTCCTCGGACAACTGTTCGTCGAACATCTCGCGCATCAGATACCAGACGGCAATCAACAGGCCGGTCAGGAAAGCGACGATTGTGGAACTGAAGACCGGAATGCGGGAGGTCATACGCGCAATCGCCCAGGGCGACATGCGCAGGTTGAGCAGGCTGGGGATGAGTGTGGCGGCCAGCGTGAGCTGCATGAGGAACAGCAGCGGTGTGCGCTTGCGGAAGGAAAAGGCGAAAATGAACAGCGCGATCGCGCAGGGGAAGAGCAGTTGCATGAAGATGTAGCTCCAGCCGAAGCTGGGCACCCAGCGGGCAAGTTCGTCCAGCATGGTCGCGGTCAGGACGTTCAGGATCGGGCGGGGTGCCGGGATGGGGACCGCGGCGCACAAGGCGCTGGCACGCCATAGGAGCATGCCGCCCGTCAGAAACCCAATCAGACCGGTCAACACCACGGCTAGTGTGCGGTAAAAAGTGGCGTGTTCATTCAGCAGGAGCGATCGCAGCAGAAATCCGCTCCCTACCGGGAGGAGCAACAGAAAGAGAGGGGACTCCACGCAGCAGGCCGCCAGCAGAAAAGAGGAGGCGAACAAAAAGAAAGGGTGGGCTTTCTGGTCATAGGCGATCAGTAGATTCAGAAGCAGGAAGAACAGGGCGAGATCAAAGGCGAAGGGATAGAGACGGGTCGCGGCGATCCAGAACGGTCCGCAGAAGGCG
>JAAZAB010000489.1 GCA_012514555.1 Lentisphaerota bacterium | reverse complement strand
GCGTGTACGACACGGCTCATGGAAATTGGTACTCGCGAACACTGGCCGGGGCGACGATCGTCTGGGGCGCCAACTGGGGCGGCTCGGAATTCTCGCCGGTTTCCGGCGACTTCGACGGGGACGGGGTCAACGACCTTGCGGTCTACCACGAGACGAGCGGCCGGTGGTACATCGTTTCGTTGAACGGGACCAGGCTTGTCTGGGGCAAGCAATGGGGCGGGCCCGGATTCAAGGCGGTCGGCGGGCGCTGAGCATTGCGGACAAGCCGCGGCTGCAGAAGAGCCTTTTCCTTCATTGTTTGCCGCGCTGCAGCGCCGCACGGCCTGCGTCGGCTTGATCGTCTTCCGGTTCACGTACAAGAGATTGGTTTTGCGTGAACGTGAAGCGCATCGCTGCTTGCGCTAACGCGCCCCCGTAACCGCGCACGGCATCCCGGCCGCCGGGAATTGTCCGGCGTCGCCGGCGCGCAGCTCCCGCGGTTTTTCTGGCGCAGCCCCGGGCTTCGCTGCGTATTTCTTGAAATCGTGCTTGACTGCGCACGGGCGTTTATGTATGTTGCTTTTTTTTGGCACTGGGTCGGCGAGCCTGATACAGGGAAACCGGGTTGTGCGACAAGAGTGGCTGAAACCACTCTTTATTTTTATGGTCCCGGAGAATCTGAAAGAGCGCCATGAGCACCAACGAATTGCTTGCAGTGATCGAAAGCCTGGAGAAGGAGCGCGGAATCGAGCGCGAGTCCCTGATCCAGATGGTCGAGGCTGCCCTGATATCCGCTTCGCGAAAGAGCGTGGGGCCGGTGAAGGACCTGCGGATTGAAATGGACCGCAAGACGCTCGCGATACGCGCTTTTGCGAAGGTCGTCGTCGTTGAAACGGCGCGTTCGAGGCAGACGGAAATCAGCCTCTCCGAGGCCCGAAGGATCAGCCCTTCCGCGGTGCTGGGTGATGAACTCGAGGTGGAGATCACCGCCAGGGGGTTCGGCCGGATAGCGGCCCAGGCGGCGAAGCAGGCGATCATCCAGCGGATACGGCAGGCGGAGAAGGACATTGTTCTCAAGGAATACAAGGACAAGGTGGGGGATGTTGTCAGCGGCTCGATAGTGCGCCTGGACCGGAACGACGTGATAGTGGACCTTGGCCGCGTGGAGGCGATAATGCCGGCGTCTGAACGGGTCCGCACGGAGGATTATGTCACGGGCGACCGGATCCGCGCTTACATCGTCAGCGTGCAGGAGCATTCGAGCGGGCGCCATATTGTTTTGTCGCGCAGCCATCCGAATTTTGTAAAGCGCCTGTTCGAGCTGGAAATTTCCGAGATCGCGGACGGCACCGTCGAAATCAAGGGAATTGCGCGGGAGCCCGGGTTCAGGGCGAAGATAGCGGTGCTGTCGCACGATGAAAAGGTGGACCCCGTCGGCGCGTGCGTGGGGATGAAGGGGATGCGCGTCAAGAACATCGTCCGGGAGCTGCTCGGGGAAAAGATAGACGTGGTGCGCTGGAACGAGGATGTGAAGACATTTGTGCAGAACTCGCTTGCTCCGGCAAAGCTTTCCAAGGTCATCGTGGACGAGGAGAACAAGAAAGTCACGGTTGTAGTGGATGCCGACCAGCTGTCCCTGGCCATAGGAAAGCGCGGGCAGAACGCGAGGCTGACCAGCAAGCTTCTGGGCTGGAAGGTGGACATCCAGAAGGACAAGGAGGACGAGACCTTTGAGGAAAAGGTCGCCCGCGCGGTTGGAGGCCTTGCGGAGATGGAGGGAGTGAGCAAGGAGCTCGCCGAAAAGCTGGTCCACGCAGGATTCCTGACGGTGGAAGACCTCGCGTCCGCCAGCATTGAAGACCTGGTCAAGCTGGAAGGAATTGAATTGGACCAGGCCAAGATGATACTTGACGCGGCCCTAAAGCGGGCGGATGAGCTGGACAAGCAGCAACAGCAGGGACAATGAGAGTTCTCGATTTATCCAAAGAGTTGGGCGTTCCGTCCAAAACGCTTCTCGACAAGCTCGCCTCGCTCGGGATCGAGGCGAAGAGCCATTTCAAGGGCCTCGAGCCTGACGTGGCCGACCGGCTTCGTTCGCTGGTCAATGCCGAGAAGGCCGGCGCGCCTGTGAAGGCGGAGTCGCATCCGGCCGCGGCCCCCGCGCCTGTTGCCAAGCCCGTGCCCCAGGCGAAGGCCCCGTCAAAGCCGCCTGCCGCGGCCAAGCCCTTGCCTTCGCCCGCGAAAGCGGCCACGCCGCCGCCTGCGCCCGGGCCCCAGGCGAAGGCCCCGCCAAGGCCGCCTGCCGCGGCCAAGCCTTCGCCTTCGCCCGCGAAAGCGGCCAAGGCGCCTCCGCCGGCCGCGCCTGCGCCGCGTTCTCCGGAGGCGCGTGAGGCCGCCGTTCCGCCCCCGGCCCGGAAGGTGCTGCTGGTCAAGGGCCCGGTCGTTGTCCGGGAGCTTGCCGAGCAGCTCGGAATGCGCCCGAACCAGCTCATCGCGGAATTGATGGCGATGAACGTTTTTGCCTCCATCAACATGCGCCTGGACCTCAAGGTGGCCCAGCAGGTGGCGGAGAAGCACGGATTTGCCTTCGAGCACGAGAAGAAGGCGGTAGATCAGAAGATGCCCGCCAAAAAGATGGAGGAGGATGAGCCGGAAGAGAAGGCGGAGGATTTAAAGCCGCGCGCCCCGATAGTGACCTTCATGGGCCACATAGATCATGGCAAGACGCTGCTGCTGGACAAGATCAGGAACTCATCGGTGGCGGCCGGGGAGTCCGGGGGGATAACCCAGCACATTGGCGCCTACACGGTTGAGCGGGATGGCAAGCAGATAACGTTTCTCGACACGCCGGGGCACAAGGCGTTTACCGCGATGCGCGCCCGCGGCGCCAACCTGACGGACATAGCGGTGATTGTCATTGCCGCGGACGACGGCATTATGCCCCAGACCGAGGAGGCCATCAAGCACGCCCAGGCCGCGGAAACCACCATCATGGTCGCCATCAATAAAATGGACTTGCCCACCGCAAATCCCGACCAGGTCAAGCGCCAGTTGCAGGCTGCGGGCCTTGCGCCCGAAGACTGGGGGGGGACGATTGTCTGCTGCCCCGTCAGCGCCATGACGGGGCAGGGGATAGACCACCTGCTGGAGATGATTCTGCTTCAGGCCGAGATGCAGGAGCTCAAGGCCAATGCCAGCAGGCGCGGGCGCGGCTTCGTCATCGAATCCCGCCTGGAGCCGGGCATGGGCCCCACGGCCACGCTGATGGTCATGAACGGGACCCTGCGCCTGGGCGACATGATTCTGTGCGGGCCCCATTGCGGGCGCGTGAAGGCCCTCATCAACGACCGCGGCCAGAAGATGCGCTCCGCCGGGCCTGCCACGCCGGTCAAGTGCCTCGGGCTGTCGGGCGTGCCCGACGCAGGCGAGGAATTCCGGGTCACGGCAAACGACAGGGCGGCGCGGGCCCTTGCGGAACTGAGGGCCGAAGAGCTGAAGGCGCGCCATGTGATTGCCCCGCGGCGCGTTTCCCTGGACGACTTGATGGTGACTACGCAGGATCGGAACAACAGGCGCGAACTGAAGGCGATCCTGAAGTGCGACACCCACGGCTCCCTTGAGGCGATCCAGCGCGAGCTTGGCGACATAAAGAGCGACAAGGTTGCGTTCACCCTGCTTTATTCGGCGGTGGGAAACATCACGGAGAACGACGTGCTGCTGGCCAGCGCTTCGGACGCGATCATTATCGGTTTCAACGTGGCAAAGGAACCGGGCGTGGCCTCCGTCGAAAGGCGAGAAGGAATTGAAATAAGGCTCTATTCGATTATATACGACATTGTCGAACAGCTCCATGCGATCATGTCCGGGCTCCTGTCTCCCGAGCTGCGCGAGCGCCT
>JAAZAB010000488.1 GCA_012514555.1 Lentisphaerota bacterium | reverse complement strand
TCCCGGATTTTGCGGGATAAAAGCGGGGCGGAATACGCGAGGCGCGGCTTGCCCGGCGCGCCTTCCGCGACGCCGGGTCCGGAAAACGTCACTGCCCGCTTTTTTTGCCGTACCCGGTCTTTTGCTCGGCGGCCAGTTGCAGGGCCTCCGGCTTCCAGTCGTACAGGGCGGGGAAGGGCGATCCGGCAGGCTGCCGGGCGGACGGGCTCCCCGGGATTGCGGTCGCCGCGTCCATGAGATCCAGCTCTTCGGCAATGTACTCGTGGCGCGGGTCCAGGGGATGGCGCAGCGGCGGCCCGACATTCCCGCCCGGCGCAGGCCCGGGCGCGTCACTTTGCCAAATGCCATGACATATCGCGAACGCCTGCCTCATCTTCAAGGCGCTCATTCGCGCCGCCGGCCAGCCTGCTTCCAGAACGCTGCGTAAAACCCCGCGCGTATTCCAAAGGCAAAGCACGCGCAACGGCGCCGCTTTCCGCCCCGTCCGCCACTCGCCCGGCAGCGCGGGCACGGAAAACCTGCCGAAAGGCGCAATCAGGCAAACCCCGTTTCCCAGCTCCGCCAGCAGCAGGACGTAGACGGGACGGGCATGCGTCGCGCCCGGCCGCGGCCTCAGCAGAAGAATCCGGCCGGGCGCAATGTCGCCTTGCCGCGGATACGCGTTCGAAGGCGCTGCCGGCGGGCCGCTTTCCGCGGCGCGGCCTTGCGCGCCCATGTCCACCCTCCGCAGGCGCTGCTCCAGGTTCCACTCATGCAGCCATGCTGAAAGCTGCCTGCGCTGGCGGACAAGTTCCGCTTGGGACTTCGTTACCATGTTGTCACTTTCGCCCAATCCAGAAGCCTGTAGCGAACGGCATCGAACAAGGCCACCGCGAGGGCGGCCAGCACCTCGCTGCCTTCATGCGGGCACGCTTTCCTGGCGTGGCCTGCGATCTTTCTGAGCGCTGAAGGATGCGCCTCCGCCAGCGCGCTTTTTCCGCAGCCCGCGCTTCTCAACACTTCGGGATTGGAGCAAGAAAGGCCTCGCTCGCGGGCAACCACGGCCAGGCGTTCGCGGGCCGTGAAGTCGCCAAGCACGCCGTCAGCAAGCTGATTGGCCAGCGCTTCAAGGTCGCGCCGCGCCACCTCGCCGGCCGTGTCGAATGCGCATGGCAGCAATTCCTCGATCCCAGGCGCTTCATCCCGGCTTGAATGCGGAACACCCAGCGGCTGCGTCCGCGGGTGCGGCTGCTCCTTTCGCAGGCGGTCGCGCACAACATCGCGCAGCAGCAAAGAAACGCCGCTCTCGATGGATTCAAGCGCGGGCCCCGAAGAGTTGATCCGCGCGAACAGCCAGTCCTTGTAACGCTTGCCGCTTCGGTTCCGGCTCAACTGGAAATAGGTTTCAAACCAGTGCCACGCTTCCCTCGGTTCAATGGCGGGCGCGCAATCCGCACCGGTGGCCGTTTTAGGCAAATAGCCGGATGTGTAACGCTGGAAACGGCCGTGAACATAGGCCTTCAGCTCGGACTGCGCGTCCGTGCCGCAAAGGTCCAATGCGCAGGTTCGCTTCCACTCCATCCAATGATCTATTAGCGGCATGGCTGCCAGCATCTTAAAAAATAATGACAAATCAATCATTTTTTCCGGAAAACACGCTTTGTGAATTCCCTATGTATATAGAGGCTCAAACACAAGCGTAACGCAACAACACAAAGGAGGCAGCAATGGGCTCAATGAATCGGGTGTTCTTGATGGGGAACCTGACGCGCGATCCGGAGTTGCGGCAAACAACGTCCGGCACGGCAGTCTCGGACCTCGGGCTTGCGGTTTCGGAGAAATTCCGGAACAAGGCCGGAGAATTGGTCGAAACCAAGTGCTTTGTCGACATTGTCGCCTGGGACCGGCAGGCGGAGGCATGCAGCCAGTACCTGTCCAAGGGCGCGCCCGTCATTGTGGAAGGGCGCCTGCAATTGGACCAGTGGCAGACGGAAAGCGGCGAAAAGAGAAGCCGCCTGCGTGTCCGGGCCGACCGCGTTCAGTTTCTGGGCCGGGGCAAGGCGCCGGAAAGCCCTGGCGACAAGCAGATTACGGAGGCTGCGGCCCCCGTTCAGGAAGAGAATGAAGCATTGCCGTTTTAATTTCGAAAGGATGAAACGCCGCAATACGGGCAACTGAATCATGACGATCCGCCTTTTTTTCCGCCATTCCAAAATCAGGAGAAATTAACAATGAAAGATCAAGGCACAGTGCAGGAAACGAGCTTAAATGCCGGGCCCCGAGATCAGCGCGTGGCGTTCTATCACCCCAACAGTGCGGGCACCGGATCCGCAATGAAGCTGGAGCCAAGGGTGAACCGGGTCGAAGCGGACAGGTACAACTGCTTCTTCATGGACATGGCCCTTCAAAAGACCGCGGCGCTCGCGCAGGACGGCAAAAGAACGCACGCGTCCTTCGACTGGGAACACAAGCTGACCGTCAAGCTCGGGTTCATGGACATCTGCGCCATTCTCGAGGTGCTCGAGGGGCGATG
>JAAZAB010000487.1 GCA_012514555.1 Lentisphaerota bacterium | reverse complement strand
CAATACGGGTCAAGCGTGAACACCGGCGTTTTTCGCCGCCCGAAGGGCTGTGTCAAGAAAGCCATCAGACCGGCTCGCGAGGATGCGCGCCCTCCATGTTCCGCCTGTTTTCCTTCCCACTGAGGGCGACGGGCCTCCGTCGCCGTTCTTGGCGCAGCCATGTCGCCGCCCGCCTGGCCTGGCGCGAGGTCAGGCCCGGCCGCAATCCGGGAGCGGCAGCGACAGCTTGCGGCAGGTGTTTCGCACGTGGCTGCCCTTCCAGAACACGGTCTGGCAGGCCGGGCAGCAATAGAACCTTTCGTAACACGCATAGACGTTCGGATGAACCCGGTCCTCGATTTCCCGCTTGTCGGCGATCGCGGAGAGCTCCACGTTGCAGCGGATACAACGCGTGAAGAGCGAGCGCCCGGCATCCAGGCCGGCGCCGGAAACGACCTCCGACAGCTGCGCCACCGGGTCCGCGGATTGAATCAAAATGGAACGGTCGGGGCACGGGTACTGGTCCCGCAGGCGCCTGTTTCGCGTCAGGAACACGCGATGCTGCGCGTTCGCCCTCCGGATCAGCTCATGAGTCCTCAGCGCCGGTTCCCATGAGGCGTCAAATCCGAGGATTCGCAGGTACTTGCCCAGCTTGATCAGCATGTGATCAACGCAAAACAGAGGCGCAACGGGGTTCATGCTTCGCCCCTCCCAAGGGGTGGACAGGATTACTTCGTTCTGCTCCTCGTCGTTTCCTGCCCCGGCGCGAACGTCGAGGCTGCGGGGCTCATCGGCGCATCACCGCTTTCGGCACTGAGAACCTCATTGTCTTCAATGGGTCCGCAACCTGGCAGACACCAAGATCGCACGCCAGGCTCATGACGCGGGCGGCATCATTTGAAGACATGTTTCCAGCTTTGGTCAGAAATGCGCGCGCCTTCCCAAACACTATTTCCTCGCATTCATCGAGGGTGGCGGCTGATCCAATGAAATGGAAATGACTATTCTGCCCTGAACTTGATCGCCCAGGCATGGGGTCCGGGCAGCTCGCGCGGCAGGCGCACTTCGAAACCCTGGGCCAAAGGCTTCGATTCCAGCGCAGCCCGGCCCCCAAGCAGCTCGATCGCGGCGCCCGCCGCCGGCCGGAAGCTTGTGATGACGATATTATCCGGCGGCGTTCCGCCGGCATCCGGCAGGACAATGGCATAAATGATGCCGCCTTTTTTCGTGAACCGGACATTGCCCTCCTGGTAGGGCGCCACGGGCCTGGCGCCGTAGATTGCCTCGCCGTTGATCTTGAGCCAGGCCCCGATTTCGCGCAGCCGGCTTTCCGCATCCCGCGGAATTTCCCCCAGCGGCGACGGGCCCACGCCGAGCAGCAGGTTCCCGCCCTTGGCAACGGTCTCCGCCAGCATCTTCACCACCTGTCCCGCCGGCTTGAACACGTCGTCCGAAACGTATTTCCATTTGTGCGCGAGGGTGATGCATGATTCCCACGGGATTCCAAGGGGCTTGTCGGGAATCTCCTGCTCCGGCGTGATGAAGTTTTCGTTCACCCCGCCCACGGTGCGATCGGCCATGATCAGGCCCGGCTGGCGCTCGCGCGCCATGGCGGCAATCTCGTCCATCCGTATGTCCTGCCCGGGCGGCCGCACCTGCCCGCCATCAAGCCAAAGCACGTCCACGGGGCCATAGTCCGTCATAAGCTCCTTGATCTGGCAATGGACAAAGTCCACGAACCTGGCCCAAAGCTCAGGGTGCTTCAGCCGGTCATAGTTGACGTTGGCGTCCTTGACCTCGAACTGCGGGGCCCAGTACCAGGGGCAATGCCAGTCGGACTTCGAAAAGTAGCAGCTGATCGCCATGTTCCTGCGCCGGAAAGCGTCAAACACTTCGCGGACCGTATCGGCGCGCGGGCTGGCGTGATGGGGGCAATCCGGGTGCGTGATCCGGTAGTCCGTCGTCTTCGTGTCCCACATGCAGAAGCCGTCGTGGTGTTTCGTGGTGTAGGTCACGTACTTCATGCCGGCGGCCTGCGCGATGGCGGCCCACTTGTCAGGGTCGAAGTTGACCGGATTGAATGTCCGGTTGAGCGCACGGTAATCCCTGGTGAACCGTTCAAAATCGCGCCCGCGCTCGACCCAGCACTTCATGTCGTCGCTTCTGTTCCAGGCGTATTGTTGCGGAACCAGGCCCCAGGATTCGCAGCAGTCCCACTGGCTGTAAGGCCCCCAGTGGATGATCATGCCGAAACGCATGTCCATGAACCATTCGAGCCGGGCCTTGAGCCAGCCGGGATATGTGTCGTAGCCTATCGAATCGGCCAGGCTATGCTCAACTATGTCGTCTCTTTTAGCCATCCGTGATCTCCCGATAATCTTTTGCAGCCTGGCGTTTGATTGTAGCACATGTGTCAATCCATGCCGCCTCCATGGGACCCCATATTGATATTCGATTGCTCTTTCCGGGGTGAAAGCATGTCTCCCGCAGAGGCGCGGAGGCTGGCTTGTCTGCACCAAAGCCCCTTCTCGTCCTTTCTCGTCCTCGTCCTCGCCGCCTGCCTGGGTCTGCCTTCGTATGCGCGGTCAATCGCGCCACGCCGTGGCGCGCTACAGAAGGCACCGGATGCGTTGCACATGGAGGGCGAACGGCTCGCGCTGCGAAGCCGCTTCGGCGAAGCATGGGCCCCGGCCGCCTAAGAAAACAAGGATGAAGGCCTGTCCTGCACCTGGTGGGGCAAAGCCTCCGGCTGAGACGTTTTTCCCGCTTTCACAAAATCCGGCGGCGGAGGCCCGCCGCCCTCCAGCCCCCGGGAATGCCCTTTGGGGAACGCGGGGCTCCGTACCCGCATAATCCGCAAAAGCGCGCCGCACAGCGGCGCGGCTACACAAACCGGCTT
>JAAZAB010000486.1 GCA_012514555.1 Lentisphaerota bacterium | reverse complement strand
CGGTCTCCTGGAAAAGCTCGTGGTAGCCGGCGGTCCTGTCGTATCCCCGCGGCGCGCCCAGGCGCACGGGGACGCGCCCCAGCCGCTCGGCGCCCTCGGCCAGGCGCTTCAGGCCTTCAATGTCCGTTGCCGGCAGGCTAGACGCTATGGCGGCGATCTCAAGCCCGTGATCGGAGGTGACCTTCCTGACCTCGTCGGCGCGCTCCAGGATATTAGCCGGGGAAAGGTCGGTTTTGTGCTCGCCCCAGGGGCTATACCCCTTTCCCACCGCGCCCGGCGGCGTGTGCCGCACGCGCCACTCGACGCCGTCAAAGCCGAGCTTCGCGAGCAGCCGGCAGGTTTCAGGCACGTCCAGGTCCGGAATCGCCACGCTCGTCACGCTGAATTTCATCGCACCAATCCTCCATTGCGCCCAAAGCGCAAGATAATGCTCCGGAACCCGGTCAATCGCCTGCCGCGGGCAAACCCCGCTCCGGTGCTACCCGGCGCTGACAGCGGCGGCAGTCTTGTCGAGTGAGGCGATGTCTTGAACGTTCAGGACCGCGGACTCGGGGTCCATCCTCTTGACAAGGCCCGACAGGACGCGGCCGGGGCCGCATTCGACATAGCGCGTCACGCCGCGCCCGCGCAGCCAGCCGACGCACTCAACCCAGCGCACGGACGAAGTCACCTGGCGGACCATGAGCCGCCGGATTCCGGCAGGATCGTCGCCGTGCGGGCCTCCGGTCACGTTGGAAAGCACAGGGATTTTCGGCGCCTGGAAAGCCACGCCCCCAAGATACTCCTCCAGGCGCGCGGCCGCGGACGACATGAGCGACGAGTGGTAGGCGCCCGCGACATTCAGCGTGATTGCCCGCTTGGCCCCGAGCTCCAGCGCAACCCTGCCGGCGTCCGCTATCCGGTCCCGTTCCCCGGACAGCACGGTCTGCTCCCCGGAATTGTAGTTCGCCGCCTCGACGCCGGTCCTGCCGCAGACCTCAACCAGCTTTTCGCCGGACAAGCCGATCACGCAAAGCATGCCGCCCGGCCGCTCCTCGCAGGCCTGCTGCATGAATCGCCCGCGCGCCTCCAGGACGCGCAGTGTGTCGTCGAAGGACAGAACCCCCGCGGCATGCAGCGCGGCCCATTCGCCGAGGCTGAGCCCCGCGGCGGCGGCCCAATTGAGGCCGGGCGCGCGGGCTTCGAGGGCCTTGAAGGCCGCAAGCCCGGCGACGAACACGGCAGGCTGGCAGCGGTCGGAACGGGTCAGGTCCGCCTCCGGGCCCTTGAAGCACAGGGCGCCAAGATTCCACCCGAGGACCTGCGAGGCCCGGTCAAACAGCGCGCTGCACACGGGAAACGCCGCCGCGAGATCGGCCGCCATTCCGACAAACTGGGCGCCCTGGCCGGCGAACAACAACGCGGAATTGGATAGCGTCATGGCATTCACCATTCGATTACGGTCGCGCCCCAGGTGAACCCGCCTCCAAACACCACCATGAGCACGATGTCCTTCTTGCGTATCCGCCCGGTCCGGACGGCCTGGTCCAGCCCCACCGCGAGCGACGCGGCGGACATGTTGCCGCACTTGTCTATGTTCACAAAACAATTGGCGTCAGGCACACCGAGCTTCCCGGCGATAGCGCTGATTATGCGCTGGTTGGCCTGATGCGGAATCATGCAGGCCACATCCGCCACCGTCAGGCCCGCGCGCCGCAGCGCCTCGGTTGCCGCGGAGGACATCGTGTTCACCGCATGCTTGAACACTTCCCGGCCCGCCATCTTGAGGGTGTGAAGGCCGTCGCTGATGGTCTGCAGCGTTGGGGGATGCCGGCTGCCGCCGCCGGGCAGGGACAGAAGATGGCTGAGCGAGCCGTCCGCGCCAAGAACGCTTGAGAGAATGCCGCGCTCGCCGGGCCGGCTCCTGAGAACCGCGGCGCCGGCGCCGTCCCCGAAAAGCACGCAGGTCGAGCGGTCCTTCCAGTCCACTATGGAGCTCATCTTCTCCGCGGCGACCACAAGCGCCGTGTTGACCGTTCCGGACGCGACGAAGCGATGCGCTATTTCAATGGCATAGAGGTAGCCCGAACAGGCGGCTTCCATGTCGAAACAGAAAGCGTTCTTTGCGCCTAGCGCATGCTGGATCAGGCAGGCCGTGCTTGGAAAGAACATGTCGGGCGTGATCGTCGCGACGATGATCATCTCGACCTCCTCCGCGGCGATCCCCGCCTGGGCCAGGGCCCGGCGGGATGCCTCGAGCCCGAGGTCGGAGGTGGCCTGGCCGGGCAGGGCAATGCGGCGCTCGCGTATTCCCGTGCGCGACACTATCCACTCGTCGCTTGTTTCGACCATTTTTTCAAGGTCCGCGTTGGAGAGCACGCGATCGGGCAGGTACGATCCGGTTGCAATTACGGAAACGGAACGGCCCGGACCGGGCGCGGGCACGGACGGCATTGTGTTGGCATTGGTTTTCAAAATGCACCATTCATGATTTTCACCCCGGCCGCAAGCCGCTCGGTGAGCTTCTGATCGAGCGATTCCGCCGCAACGCGAATCGCGTTGTAAGCCGCAAGGGCGTTGGAGGACCCGTGGGAAATAATGCACACGCCCTTCACCCCGAGCAGCGGCGCCCCCCCGTAAACCGCGGGGTTCATGAGCTCGCGCATATGCCTGATGGCGCCCCTGAGCAACAGCGCGCCGAGCATGCGCAACGGTCCGGCCGTGAACTCGGACTTGATCCAGGCGCCGACGGCGTGCCCGACGCTCTCGCTCGTCTTCAATATCACGTTCCCCACGAACCCGTCGCACACGGCCACGTCTATCCCGCCTTCGAACAGGTCATGCCCTTCGATGTTGCCCTTGAAATTGAGGCCGGACTTGCTCAAAACGCGGAATGTTTCGCGCGTTGTCTCGTTGCCCTTGGTCTCCTCGGTTCCAATGCTCATCAGGCCCACGACCGGCCGCTCGCGGTGAAGAATCTCGCGCGCATACACTTCCCCCATGGCCGCAAACTGCGCAAGGTTGAGCGGGGTGCATTCGGAGTTCGCCCCGGCGTCGATGAGAATGAACGGCTTGTGCGGAGACGGCAATATCGCGGCGATCGCCGGCCTGTCCACGCCTTCAAGCTTCCGGAGTTTGAGCGTGGAGGCCACCACAACGGCCCCGGTGTTGCCGGCCGACATCATGGCCTCGGCCTGCCCGCGCTTCACAAGGTCCACGGCCCGCGACACGGAGGAATCCTTCTTCCTCCTGACCGACTCGGCGGGCTTCTCTTCCATTCCGATCACTTCGGAGGCGTGGCAGATTTCAATATTGCCGGGCCTCGGCCCATGCTTCGCAAGCTCCGCATTGATGGCGTCAGCGTCGCCGACAAGGATCAGTTTGTCCAGGTGCGGCAGACGGCGGGCCGCCTCCACGGCGCCCGCTACAATCTCACGGGGCGCGAAATCCCCGCCCATGGCATCCACCGCTACACGCATTCTTTCTCCATCCGCGGCGGCCGGCCGGTCAGCCCGGGCCCGCCCGCCATTCCCGATCGAAAAAAGATATCAGTCGGCCTTGATGGTCAACACCTGGCGGCCGCGGTAAAAGCCGCAGGCATCGCACACGCGATGAGGACGCTGTGCCGCACCGCAATTCGGACACGGGCGCGTCGTGTTAACCTTGACGCGATGCGAATGCTTTCGCATCCCGATTTTGCTCTTGGATTTCTTTGTTTTCGGAACCGCCATGGCTTTCTCCCCCGGAACCGCCCCGAAGGGCGGCAAAAAAAACCTCCCGCTTTCCACGCCAGGGATCGGGAAGGTTACCGTATCCTCACCTGGTCGAACGCGCTGGAGCGCGTCTTTGCCTCCGCCGTTGCGCACCTGCAGGCCCTCCTGTTAAGGTCGGCGCCGCACCTGGCGCAGAGCCCCTTGCAGTCGGGCGAACACAATGCGTTGAAGGGAAGGGAAAGAAGAATATCCTCGCGCACATCCCCGGTCAAGTCAATTACTTCATTCTCATTTGGGGCGGGAACGGAGCGGACGAAGTCCCGGACCTGGACCCGAAACGCGAAATCCCGACCGCACCGGGCGCAGGCAAGCGTGAATTCGGCATCGAGCCGGCCGCGCACAAGCAGTTCTCCTTCCGCCAGGTTGGCCCGGACATCGTAGGCCACCGGGCCGTTGGGCTGCACGTACGCCTCCCGGTCAAGGTCAAGAACGGACGCCGGAACCTCGCCGGTGAAACGCCGCGTCCCTTTCCGCGCCCATGCCCCAACTTGGATTTTCACTGCAAGCCCCCCCGGCCTAGGATTTGCCCTTCTTCCCCGCGGAAGCGGAACAACCGCCGGGCGCAGAGCGCTTCCGCTCCAGCGCGTGCCGGACAAAGCCGGGCACGAACGGCCGCAGATCGCCGCCGAACCTGGCTATCTCACGGACCATTCCGGAACTGAGAGTGCTGAACCTTTCCTGGGGCATCAGGAATATCGTCTCGAGGTCGGGCTCCATCTTGCGGTTGGTGAGGGCCATCTGGAATTCAAACTCGAAATCCGAAAACGCGCGGATTCCGCGCACGAGAATGCGGCAGTTGCGCCGGCGCGCGTAGTCAACAAGAAGTCCGTCAAAGGTGTCCACTTCGACATTTTCGAAATCCCGGGCGAGGCGCCCTGCCATGACTCGACGCTCCTCCAGTGTGAAAAGCGGCTGTTTCCGGCCGGTGCCGTCGGAAATCGCAAGAATGAGCCGCCCGAACATCCGCGCGGCCCTGCGCACAAGGTCCACGTGCCCAAGGGTCAGCGGGTCGAAAGTTCCCGGATATATCGCAAGCGTTTTCATGTTGACCCCATTTTCCGTCGGCCCGCGCAAGCGAAGACCGCGCCAGCACCGCGCGCCGCCGCGGAGGCGGGTTCAAAGCGCGCATTCTAGCGGACGCCGGCAGCGAATGCACGCAAATAGAGGATTATTCCGCACTTTACCGGGAAATCCCCTTTGCCGGGATCATTCCGGGGCGTCATGGCCGGCGCCCGGGCGCTTGAACCCGGATTTTGCGTTTGAAAAATGAACGATGCTTATAACCGGTTAACCATCAGGAATATCCAATGTCCAAGTGAGCGAGAGATGAGAATGGGCGTATCCAAGTCCACCATGCCCGCGCCCCACTTGTTCCTTGGACTTGAGTGAAGGAAATCAGGAACATCAAGAAAAAAGAGGAAATATTGACCTTTCCATTCCAGTTTTCCTGATTTCCAAATAGTCTCCTGTATTTTGGAAAAGGTGTAAAATAAGGAAATCAGGAACATCAGGAAAAGAGAGGAGACAGGGGCCT
>JAAZAB010000485.1 GCA_012514555.1 Lentisphaerota bacterium | reverse complement strand
TGGATATTCTCTTGGTGTCTTTCACCTGTTCAGTGCAGCATCAGCAGAGCGGCCCCCTGGGAGCGCGGCCGCCCCGGCCGCCCCGGTAGTGCAGCCGCGCCGCGGCTCAGCGCCCGGCGATTGCCGCGCGCTCAATTTCATCCTGCAAAATCCGGGTTCGACCAGGGCCGGCGTGCCGGGGCGGACCTGAATGGCACTAAGTTAAGCCTGCGGCGGTCGAGGCCGCCCGCCCTCCAGCGCTGGAATACGGGCGTTTTCCATGGAGGGCGGCTGGCCTCAGCCGCCGTTTGACATAAATATGAGCTTAACTTAGCGCCATTCGGGGCGGAACCGGAATCCTCGTTGAATGAGTTGACGCGGCGTGCGCGGAAGGCTAGAGTACAAACACATTTTGGTTAGCCGCGCTGCCGGGCGCTGTTGCCCGGTCCGGCGCTGAACGGAGGGCATTTATGGCGGTAAACATTGTGGAGAAGATTGACCGGTTCATCGGCGTGCGTCACGTGCTGGCAAGCGTGTCGGACAAGTCCGGGCTGGACACGTTCATACCGGAGCTGGTCCGGGCCTCCCCGGACGTGAAAATTTATTCCACGGGCGGGACTTACAGCGCGATCCGGAAGATTCTCGGGGCGGATGCCGCCCGGCGCCTGGTCCAGGTTTCTGACTACACGGGCCAGCCGGAGATGCAGGGCGGGCTGGTCAAGACGCTCGATTTCAAGATATACCTGGGCATACTCGGCGAGACTTACAACGTTGCGCACCAGGGCGACCTGCGCCGGATGAAAGCCGTGGCGTTCGACCTGGTGGCGGTCAACCTGTACCCCTTCGCGCAGACCGCGGCGAGCCCGGGCGCGACGCCCGAGCAGGCACGGGCCAACATCGACATCGGCGGGCCCTGCATGGTGCGGGCGGCGGCGAAAAATTTCCTCAGGGTGGCGGTTGTGACCAATCCGGCCGACTATTCCCTGGTCCTGGACGAGATGCGGGCGAACAACGGCAGGCTGTCCCTGGAAATGCGTTTCGAGCTTTCGCGAAAGGCATTTGCGCACACGGCCCAGTATGACGCCGCCATAGCGGACTATTTACGGAAAACGAAATTCAAGGCCGTGGAGTCGTGCTACAGGATTCAGGCTTGAAGCGCCCTGAAGAACCTGGGCCGGGGCCCGGACCCGCCTGGCCGGGCGCCATCAACGCAGCAGCGGAGGAACGAGAGTGGCGATAAAGGATTTCAAGTCAGCGTACAAGACGGTCATGGACGACCATTTCCCGCGAACCATGGAAATCAGCTTTGGGGACGGGGCGCAGCGGCAGACGCTGAGTTTCGAGAAGGAGACATGGGTCATCGCCGGCGTTGAAAAAGGGCTGAGGTACGGGGAGAACCCGGGCCAGGAGGCGGCCTTGTACCGGCTGGTCAACGGGAACCTGGCGCTTGGCGAGGTGCGCAGCATACAGGCAGGGCAATACCTTGTTTCCGACGCCGAGCTTCTGCAGTCCGGAAAGCATCCCGGAAAGACCAACCTGACGGACGTGGACAGCGCCCTGAACATACTGCGCTACCTCGGCGACAGGCCCTGCACGGTCATCGTCAAGCACAACAACCCGTGCGGCGTCGCCCGCGGCCGGACGCTGTCCGAGAGCTACGCCAGGGCGAACATGGCCGACCGCGTTGCGGCGTTCGGCGGCGCGATTTCGCTCAACCGCGAGGTGGACCTCGAGACCGCGCGCCTAATTTCGGAGCAGTACGCCGAGGTGGTCGCGGCGCCTGAGTTCGCGCCGGGCGTGATGGACGTTTTCGGGAAGAAGAAAAACCTGCGGGTGATGAAGATAGGCAACATGGCGAAGCTGGCGTCCTTTGCGGGCAGGCGGGTGGTCGAGTTCAGGGCGCTGGTGGACGGCGGCATCATAGCGCAGTGGTCGTTTGTGCCGGAAACGCTTACGCGGGATCGGCTGTCGCCCGCCCAGGCAATCTACAAGGGCGCGGAATACCGAGTGAACCGTCAGCCCACGGACCGCGAGCTGGACGACCTGATGTTCGGATGGCTGGTGGAATGCGGCGTGACGAGCAACTCCGTGCTGTACGTCAAGGACGGTGCGACCGTCGGTATCGGGACGGGCGAGCAGGACCGGGTCGGCGTCGCGGAGATCGCGCGCGACAAGGCCTACCGCAAGCTGGCTGACCGCCTGTGCTGGGAGCGGCACCGCACGCCCTACAACAACCTGAAGGATGACGGCCTGCGCGCGGCCATCGACGAGGAGGTCAAGGCGCTAAAAGGCGGCTTGCCCGGCTGCTGCATGGTTTCGGACGCATTCTTCCCGTTCCGGGACGGGCTTGACGTGGGCTTGCGCGAGGGCATTACGGCCGTGATCCAGCCCGGCGGATCGGAGCGGGATTTCGAGAGCATCGAGGCCTGCAACGAGGCCGGCGCCGCCATGGTGTTCACCGGCCAGCGCTGTTTCCGGCATTGACAGGCATATAATGCAGGGGGAGAACCGATGATGAGAAAACTGCTGATGTCCGCCGTTTCCGCGCTGCTCCTGGCTTCCGGGCTGGAGGCCCAGGCAGGCGGCAGCTCCCTCGGGGCCGGCGCCCGCTACCGCGCCAAGCACTCGACCTTTGCCGACGAAATACCGTTCGGCAACGGAGACATCTCGTATTTCGCCGCCTACCAGTACTCCGAGGGGATTGCCGCGTGGGAGCTGGCCTTTGACTACGCCCCGGATATTTCCGGGAAAAAGCCGAGCGCGGCCGAGGGCGGAGACCCGCTGGACGTGGATTACATCCTTACCCCGGGCATATCGCTGCTCTTCACAGACAAGTATTTCCGCGGCGGCGGCGGCACGTTCATGAGCTATGTCCGCGACGATGACGGCGGCTCATGGGAGGGCCCCGGCGGCCAGCTGCAGGTGGGACTGCACTTTCCGTTCGGCTCGAAGCTCGCCCTGGATCTGGCGACCTATTACATATTCACCCGCTTTTCGGATTTCGAGGAATTCGATTTCGGCGAGCTTGAATATTCCGGGTCTCTGACCTACACGTTCTGACGCCGCCATGGCCAACGCTTCCGACAAGGATCCGCTCTTCGATGTCCACGCCGACGGCGTGGACGTGGATGCGCTTGTCGGGGAGATCCGCGCGGCGGCCGCGCAGAAAATGCGCTCCGGCGCATACCGCGGCGCGGGGCTTGCCCGGGCCGAGCGCGCCAACCTGCCGAACCTTCAAAAGGACGGCGGCTTTTTCCAGTTCTATCTCGACTGCCTGAGGCAGTCCGTTTGCGTCGACATAAACGACTTCGAGATCGCCGAGCGCCGGAGGCCTTTCGGGTTCGCGGTCGTGGCGCTCAAGAAGGTTCTCTGGAAGCTCCTGAAGTTTTACACCTACAGGCTCTGGTCCCAGCAGAACGAGGCGAACAGCCTCCTGCTGAGCGCCATTGAGGGGCTGGACGAGAAGTACCGCGACCGCATCCGGGAGCTGGAGGAGCGCGTCGCCGGCCTGGAGTCGAGAACCGGGAAGAACCCCTGATGCCCCGCTCGGAACGCATTGCATTCGTCTGCCCGCGCTTTGCGGAAGGCGCAACCGTGGGCGGCGCCGAAACCCTTCTGCGTTGGCAGGCCGAACGCGCGGCCATGGCCGGGCGGAGCGTGACCTTCCTTACGACCTGCGCCGAAAACCATTTCACATGGGCCAACGACCTGCCCGCCGGCCCGAAGCAGGCCGGCCCCATATTGGTGCACAGGTTTCCCGTGGACGGGGACCGGGACGTCGGGACCTTTCTGCGCGTGCAGGCGGCGATCAGTCGCGGCGGGCTCGTGAGCGAAGCCGACGAGCGGGCGTGGATCGAAAACAGCGTGAACAGCCGTGCGCTCTGCCGCCACCTCGAGGAGCGCCTCGGCGAGTTCGACAGGGTTGTCGCGGGGCCGTACCTGTTCGGGACCACAGTGGCGGCCGGCCGGATTGCCCGGTCGAAATTCATGCTCGTGCCGTGCCTGCATGACGAGGGCTTCGCGCGGACCGGGGTGATCCGCAGGATGTTCGAGGACTCCGGCTCGATCGGGTTCAACTCGGAGCCGGAGCGGGATTTGGCCGCGCGCCTCTACGAGCTCAAGCCTGGACGCTCGGCCGTGATAGGCATGGGCATTCCCGAGTTTGACGCGGACCCCGGCGCGTTTGCAGCACGCCGCGGCATCGCGGAGCCCTACATCATTTATTCGGGCAGGCGCGAAGGCGGCAAGGGCACGCCCGTGCTGATGGACTATTTCGCGCTGTTCCGCCGTCGCTCCGGCCGGCCGCTCAAGCTGCTGCTCACCGGGAGCGGCGAGGCGCATCCGCCGGACGCGGTGCGCGGCGACGTGATGGATCTCGGGTTCCTGCCGGAGGAGGAGAAGCGGGAAGCCATGGCCGGCGCAGTCGCCTTCTGCCACCCTTCGGTCAACGAGAGCTTCAGCATAGTGCAGCTCGAAGCGTTCATGGCGCGCACGCCCGCGCTGGTGCACGGGATGTGCGAAGTCACCACGTTCCACTGCCGGCGCGCGCGCGCCGGCCTCTGGTTCAGGACATACCCGGAGTTCGAGGAGTGCCTGCTGCGCCTGCTGGACCGGCCGGGCCTGCGCGCGGCCCTTGGCGGCGCGGGGCGGCGCTACGTCCTTGAGCATTACACGTGCGGGGCGGTTTCCCGCAGGCTGATGGCCGCGCTTGACGGGGGTGCGGCATGAACGCCGTCCACCAGTTCACGGCCGGGTTCACGACCGGGGATGCGATCAGCAACGAGGCGCTCGTGATGCGCTCGGTTTTTCGCAGGTGGGGCGCGGCGTCGAACATCTTCAGCGAGGCCGGCCGCGTTCTGCCCGAATTGCGCCGGGATTCAATAGACGTCTCGGAGGCCGCGGAGGCCATACGCCCCTGCGACGTGGCGCTCCTGCACCTGTCGATAGGCTCCGTGGTGAACGATGCCTTTGCCGCGCTCAGGTGCCGGAAGGCGATCCTGTACCACAACATTACGCCCGCGTCATTTTTCCGCGGCTTGAACGAGCCGGTCGCCCGCAGCCTGGAGTGGGGCCGGCGCCAGGCCGCCGAGCTGGCCGGCGCGGCGTCGGTGGTCATGGCGTGCAGCCGCTTCAACGCCGCCGAGCTGGAGGCGCTGGGATACCGCGGGGTGGGGGTTCTGCCGCTCATGCTGGACTTCGACCGGCTTCTGCTTGAGCCTGACCGGCGCATGATGCGCCGGCTCGGCGACGGCAAGGCCAACGTCCTGTTCGTGGGGCGCGGCGTGCCGAACAAGCGCATCGAGGACGTCCTGGAAGCGTTCGCCTTTTTCCAGGCCGGGGTGCGGCCCGACAGCCGCCTGGTCATAGCCGGCTCGCACGCGGGCATGGAGCGGTATCACGCCGTTCTGAAGGCGCGGGTTCGAAGCCTGGGGCTCAGGGACGTGGTGTTCGCGGGCGCCCTGCGGCAGGAGGAGCTGAACGCGGCCTACCGCTCGGCCTCGCTTTTCCTGTCCATGAGCGAGCACGAGGGGTTCTGCATACCCCTTGTGGAAAGCATGTGCTTTGGCGTGCCCGTCCTGGCCTTTGCGGCGGCCGCGGTGCCCGAGACCATGGACGGAGCGGGCGTGCTGTTCCGCGACAAGCGGTTCCCCGAGGTCGCCGAGATGATGGGCCGCCTGGCTTCGGACCAGGCGCTGCGAAAGGCCGTGCTGGCGCGGCAGCGCGGGAGGTTCGAGCGCTACACGGCCCAGGACCTCGAGGGCAGCCTGCGCGCGCAGCTTGCGCCGCTGCTGGACTGACGGGCGCGGCGCGCCCCGGCGGACGCCGGGCCGCGAGCCCTTGAGACCGGAATTCCGCCCGCTTGCGCGGTTACGCGCCGGACGCCGTTTTCCTGCGGTCCGCCAGGAAACGGTCGTACATGCGGCGGCTGATCGGGATTTTGACGGGCCTTCCAAGGTGCGATGACAGCGTGACGGCATTGGCAAGCTCGAGGCTTGCGAGCCCGGTCGCGCCGGCGGAGAGCAGCGGAACGCCCTTGAGAAGGTGCAGCGTCATGTTCTCTATGACCTGCGCGTGGTCCGTTTCCCGTTGCTCGACCCTGATTTTCTGCTCGATCAGCCTGGGCGCGGCCAGCGTTCCCGGCTCGCGATTGATTCGGTTGTGGACGTTCACCGGCGGGTCGTAGCGGAAGAGCTTGAGCGCGCCGTCGCGGAAAACCAGCTTGCCCTTGTCGCCGAAGATCTCGATCATCTGGCCCGGGGCCGGCTCGCAGGTGGAGCAGTGAAAATAGCCGGTCCCGCCGCCGGGATATTTCAGCATCGCCTCGGCCAGGTCCTCGACCTCGATTTTGTGCATGCGGGTCTCAGTGCGGCCATACACCTCGCAGGGCATTCCGCCGAGGAGTATGAACAAGTCCATTACGTGCGGCGCCTGGTTGATCATGACGCCGCCGCCCTCGCCCTTCCAGGTCGCGCGCCACTTGCCGGAGTCGTAGTAGGCCTGGCTGCGGTATTCCGGCGCCACCATGAGGGTTCGGCGGATCCGGCCCAGCGCGCCCGACCTGGCTATCTCTACCGCCTTGAGCATGGCCGGCTCGAAGCGCCTCTGGAACATGACGGCAAAGGCCACGCGGTTCTTTTCAGCCGCCCTGATCATCCGCTCCGCGGTCGAAACGCATTCTGAAAGGGGCTTTTCCGTGATGACGTGCAACCCTGCGTTCATGCAGTCCACGGCCGGCCCGGGATGGAGCGGGTGCGGGGTTGCGATGCAGACCGCGTCGCAGGCGCCGGAGCGGATGAGGTCCTTGTGGGAGGCGAACGGGGCAACCTTGAATTTCGCCGCCACGCGTCCGGCGCGCGCGGCGTCTCCGTCGCACACGGCCGAGAGCCGCGCGCCTGCCACGCTCCTGATGCCGTTGCAGTGATTCAGGCCCATGAAGCCTACGCCCACGACGCCAAAGCGGACAACCCCGGTCTTCCTTATCGACGCCTGTATCCTTGGTGCTTTCATGGGCATTGTTCTCCGGCGCGAATGCTAAACGATCGGCCAATCTGGGGCATTATGCAGATTCCCGGCCGGGCTTCAAGCCGGAAGCGCATTTCAGGCCGCAGCCCGGGCCGGACCGGCGCTTCTCACGCGGGGCGAACGCGCCGCGCTTTCCCTGCGGGGCCTGTCCCGGGCCCGGTCAGGCATCGTAGCGGCCGGCGGTTTCGAGCGCCGTCCTGATGCCCTCGCGCGTTCCGTTCGGACCCAGGATGAAGCGCCCCCCGGCCTTGCACTGGCTGATGGTTTCAATCAGGTCCGCTGCGCCGGGCACGGCGCCCCCGTGGGCCGATGCCTTGACCCCGAGAATGACCTTGTCCCTGCCGACGCTCTGCTTCGCGCGAGCCGGCTCGTATTCTCCAGCGTAGAAGCGCATCATGGAAATGGGAAGCGTGGAAAACTCCCCGAACAGGTGCGCGTGGTTGCCGCATGTGTGTATCCCGCCGCCGCCGAACAGGCGCAGGAATTCATCGTCCACGGGCTTTATGATGTCCCGGTACATTTCGGCGGAAAGCAGCGCGGCATGCGTCAGGCCGATGAACACGCCGCCGAAGCCCCGCGGAATGTAGACGTCGTCGCACGTGAAGAAACAGGCGTCCATGGGCTCCTCAACGATTTCCTTTTGTATGCGCGTGACCTCAAATATCGTCCGGGCGCACAGGCGCAGAAGGCCGCGGACTTCGTCCGGGTGATCATAGAGCTCCAGCAGGAGCTTTTCGCCCATGAGTCCGTACGCAAGGTAGAGAGGGCCGTCGCAGCAGAACGTGCCCACGTTGACCTTGTTTTTGGCGGCCCGCTTGAAATGCTGCAATATCCTGATCAGCAGAGGGCCCTGCCCGGCCCTGCGCACGTCCGGGACGTCGAGGTGTTTCGCGTCGCGAATGTCTTTCAGCGGGTGCTCCTTGATGCGCGGCCAGTCGCCGGTGCGCTCGTAGTACGGCCGGAGCGTTGAGGTGTCGTTTTCCGGAAAGTCGATCTCCGCGCCGAACAGCGACGGGTAGAACGTCGGGTTGAGCAGGGGATGCACGCCCGGGACGACGTCCATCCCGTCCTCCTCCTGCATGTGGAGCTTCCGTATCTGGTAGTCGAACTGGAGCCCGGGGTCGAAATACATCCTGCCGGGCGCCGGCATCGGGAAATCCTCTACTGTGTAGCCCGGAACGCGGTCGGGAATCTCGCCCCTGTACACCTTTTCCAGGCGTTCAACGGATTTTGCGCGCCAGGCCGGGTCAAATTCCAGGTTGTTCATTTTTTGTTTCTCCGATTGCTGCCCGGGGCAGACGGGGCGGGCCGGGCGCGCCGCCGGGCGGCGCCTGAACCCGCATGGTTGTGGAATCATCCCTGCATACCGCGCGTTATTCCGCCGTCCCGCGCGCGGCCTGGCGCACGGCCTGTTTCCAGCCTTGATAGAGATGCAGCCTGTGGTCGGGCGTCATGGCGGGCGTGAACACCTCGGATGCCTGCGCCAGGCCCCTTATCTCCGCCCGGTCGCGCCAGAACCCGACCGAAAGACCGGCCAGGAAGGCCGCGCCCATGGCCGTTGTTTCAACGATCCCCGGCCTGCGCACCGGCACGCCCAGGATATCCGCCTGGAACTGCATCAGAAAGCCGTTTGCGGCGGCGCCGCCATCGGCTTGCAGCTCCCCCAGCACGATGCCCGAATCCTCCTGCATGGCGTCGATCACGTCCTTTGTCTGATATGCGATCGCCTCCAGCGCGGCCCGCACCACGTGTTCGCGGCGCGAGCCCCTGGTCAGCCCGACAATGGCGCCGCGGGCATGCATGTCCCAATAGGGCGCGCCCAGCCCGGTAAAGGCCGGAACCAGGTAGACGCCTCCGGTGTCGTGAGTCCGTTCCGCAATTTCCCCGCTCTGCGCGGCGCTGTCTATCATGCCCATTTCATCGCGCAGCCATTGGACCGCGGCGCCGGCCGTGAAGACGCTGCCTTCCAGCGCGTATTCCACCCGGCCGCCAAGCCCCCAGGCAATGGTGGTGAGCAGCCCGTGCCGCGACTCGGCGGGATGCGGCCCCGTGTTCATCAGCAGGAAACAGCCCGTCCCGTAAGTGTTCTTGGCGTCGCCCGGGTCAAAGCAGGCATGGCCGAACAGGGCGGCCTGCTGGTCGCCGGCATTGCCCGCGATCGGAATGGGGGCGCAGCCGAATATGTCGGTACTGGTGGCGCCGTACGGGGCGCTGGAGGGCATGACCCGCGGCAGAGCCCGGGCTGGTATGTCCAGCTCCGCCAGAATCTCCCCGTCCCAATCCAGGTCGTGAATGTTGAAGAGCATGGTCCGGGATGCATTGCTGAAGTCGGTCGCGTGCACCCGGCCGCGGGTGAGGTTCCAGATCAGCCAGGCGTCGACAGTGCCGAACAGCAGGTTGCCCCGGCGCGCCTGGTCCCTGGCGCCCGGGACATTGTCCAGGATCCACCTGAGCTTGGTTGCGGAAAAATAGGCGTCCGGAACCAGCCCGGTCTTGAGCCGGATTTTTTCAGACCAGCCCCGCTCCTTGAGCGCATCGCAGGCCGCCGCGGTTCTGCGGCACTGCCAGACTATGGCGTTGCAGACCGGCTTGCCGGTGCGCCGGTCCCAGGCTACGGTGGTTTCCCGCTGATTGGCTATGCCGATGGCCGCCACATCCTCCGGCCGGACGCCGGCCTGCTCAAGCGCCTGCCGGGCCGCCCCGGACTGGGTTTCCCAGATTTCCACCGCGTCATGCTCGACCCAGCCTGGCCGCGGATAGATTTGGGATAGTTCCCGCCGGGCCATGCCGGCCATGCGGCCTTCGCGATCGAAGAGGACGGCCCGCGAGCTGGTGGTTCCCTGGTCAAGAGCCAAGACGTATTTCATCGGGAAAGCGTCCAAAAAAGCAGGAGCAGCGGACATTGTTGCCGGCCGCGCCCGTGCCTGTCAAGCGCTATGGAAGATCAAGGTTTCAGCTCGATGGCCAGGCCGTCTTTCCTGGCGTCGACCGTTATGCTGAACCCGTCGGAACGCTCCGCCGCCAGCAGCTTCTTCGCGATGGGCGTCTCCACCTCTTTCTGCAGGAAACGCTTGAGCGGGCGGGCTCCGAATACCGGGTCATAGCCGCTTCTGGCCACGAATTCCACTGCCTTGTCGGTCAGGGTCAGGCTGATTCTTCGATCAGCCAGCCGGCCTGATATCTCCCTGGCCTGGAGCCGGACTATCTGCGTTATTTCCTCGAGGGAAAGAGGCTTGAAAACCACCGTCTCGTCAATGCGGTTCAGGAATTCGGGCCGGAACCTGGCGCGCAGCTCGGAGAGCACACCGGCCCGGACCGATTCGGGCAGGGCCCCGTGCCTGTCCAGGGCTTCGAGCATTTGCTCCGAGCCCAGGTTGCTGGTCATGATCACCACCGTGTTCTTGAAGTTCACGGTCCGGCCGTGCGAATCCGTGAGGCGCCCGTCGTCGAGAAGCTGGAGCAGCGTGTTGAACACGTCGTGGTGCGCCTTCTCGATTTCGTCGAAAAGCACCACCGAGTAAGGCTTGCGCCGGACGGCTTCCGTGAGCTGGCCGCCCTCCTCGTAACCGATGTAGCCGGGCGGCGCGCCCACGAGGCGCGAGACGGCGTGCTTTTCCATGTACTCGCTCATGTCGATCCTGATCATGTTGTCCTCGGAATCGAACAGCGCCGAGGCCAGCGCCCTTGCGAGCTCGGTTTTCCCCACGCCAGTCGGGCCCAGGAATATGAAGGACCCGATCGGCCGCTGCGGATTCTTGACCCCTGCGCGCGCCCGGATCACGGCGTCGGCAACGGCCTGGACGGCCTCGTCCTGGCCGATCACGCGCTCGTGCAGCGTCTGGGCCAGGCGCAGGAGTTTATCGCGCTCGCCCTCCATGAGCCGGGTGAGCGGAATGCCGGTCCACCTGGACACGACCGCGGCGATCCCGTCCTGGGTGACCTCCTCGCTCAGCAGGGCGGGCGCGGCGCCCGCATCCTGGCTGTCGAGCGCCTGCAGCTTCGCTTCCAGCCCCGGAATGACGCCGTGGCGCAGCTGGGCCACCTTTTCAAGATTGTATTCGCGCTCGGCGGCTTCGCATTGGAGGCGGGCCTGCTCGAGGCTGCTGCGCAGTTCCTGCTTCCGGCCCAGCGAGGTTTTCTCCTTTTCCCACCTGGCGCGCATCGCCCCGGCCCCTGTCTTCAATTCGGCCAGCTCCTTGCGCAAATCGGCCAGGCGCTGGCGGCTGCCGGGATCGCGCTCCTTCTTGAGCGCGGTTTCCTCGATTTCCAGGCGCATGACCTTGCGGGTGATGGCGTCCAGCTCGGCCGGCATTGAGTCTATTTCCGTCCGGATCGACGCGCAGGCCTCGTCCATCAGGTCTATCGCCTTGTCGGGAAGAAACCGGTCGCTGATGTAGCGGTTCGACAGCACGGCCGCCGACACCAGGGCGGCGTCCTGTATGCGCACGCCATGGTGAACTTCAAAGCGCTCCTTGAGCCCGCGGAGAATGGAGATGGTGTCTTCCACGGAGGGCTGGTCCACGAGCACGGGCTGAAAGCGGCGCTCGAAGGCGGCGTCCTTTTCCACGCGCTCCCGGTATTCGTCGAGCGTGGTCGCGCCTATGCAGTGCAGCTCGCCGCGGGCCAGCATGGGCTTCAGCATGTTGCCCGCGTCGGGAGAGCCCTCCGTGCGCCCCGCGCCGACTATGCTGTGAAGCTCGTCTATGAACAATATCACCCGGCCTTCAGACGACTTGATTTCCGTCAGCACTGCCTTGAGCCGCTCCTCGAACTCGCCGCGGAACTTGGCGCCGGCCAGCAGGGAGGTGAGGTCCAGGGCGAAAATGGTGCGGTTCTTGAGCCCCTCCGGCACGTCGCCTCGAACAATCCGGTGGGCCAGGCCTTCCACGATGGCAGTCTTGCCAACGCCGGGTTCGCCGATCAATACCGGGTTGTTCTTGGTCTTCCGGGACAGGATGCGTATCACGCTGCGTATCTCGGTGTCGCGCCCGATGACAGGGTCGAGCTTGCCGAGCCTCGCAAGCCCAACCAGGTCCTGCCCGTATTTCTTGAGCGCTTCGTAGGAGCCTTCCGGGTTGGCGCTGGTGACGCGCTGGTTGCCGCGCAGCCGGGTCAGCGCCTGGAGAAAGCCCTGCTGTGTGACGCCGAGCTCCTTCAATAGCCGGCCCGCGAACGTTGACGAGCCCTCTTCCACGAATGCGAGCAGCAGGTGCTCAACTGAGGTGTACTCGTCCTTCAGGCGCGAGGCTTCGTCCGATGCCTTCAGCAACAGCCGGTTCAGGCGCTGCGTAACGTAAACTTTTCCCGCTTCCGACGGCCCGGAAATTTTCGGGCGCCTGTCCAGCTCCTCGGCAAGCCTGGCCCTGAGCGTGGACGCCGGCACATTCATCTGCTCCAGCATGCCCGGCGCGAGCCCGTCGGGCTGGTCCAGAAGGGCGCCTAGGAGATGCTCGCCGTCAATTTCCTGGTGCCCAAGGCGCAGGGCCATGTCCTGAGCCGCCTGCAAAGCTTCCTGCGATTTCTGAGTGAATTTTCCCATGTCCATTGCGCGCCTGCCCTTCCCTGGGTTCATGCGGCCCTCCGAGCCGGGCCCATATATTCAGGAAGAAATCAAAAGCAATTAATATGCCATATTCATCTGCGTTCCCGCAAGATTAGGATCATCAGGTTATCCGCGACAACCAGGGTATTCCATCTGCATCTCAAATCGCGATTGCGTCATTATGGCGCTTTGGTGAGACATGATGGCGCTGGTTTTTGGAAAAGAACAGGCGTGTTTTTTACTTGTGAAAATCCGGAGCGATCTGATATTCTTTTTGTGCGTAATTTTTTAAAGTCTTTTTGGAGTCGGAACATGGATGCCCAGGGCGGCGTGGTTGTTGACCGGGTGGACGAGGTCAATTGTGTTTCCTGCCACCAGAAGCTTGATGTATCCGGTCTGCCCTCTTTCTCGGAATTCAACTGTCCGCACTGCAACGCGAACCAGCGGATACCTGCGCAATTCGGGACGTTTGTCCTGCTGGAGCGGCTGGGGTCCGGCGGGATGGGCGTGGTTTATCGCGCATACGATCAGAAGCTGGGCCGGTTTGTCGCCCTGAAGGTGATGAAGCACCTCGGGCATGACGAAGATTTTGAGCAATTCTGCCGTGAGGCCCAGGCGACCGCCCAGCTGAACCACCCGAACGTGGTGCAGATATACAACTTCGACCAGGATCACCGGCTGCAGCCGTACATTGTGATGGAGCTTGTGAGCGAGGGGCGGCTGGACGACAAGATAGCCGGAGGCAGGCAGCTTGACGAGGTGAGCGCCCTCAAGACGCACATAGATGTGGCCAAGGGTTTGCAGGCGGCGAGCGAGTTCGGGCTGATCCACGGCGACGTGAAGCCCGAGAACATTCTTTTCGGCGCGCGCGGCGAGGCGAAGGTGGTGGATTTCGGACTGGCGAAATTTCTCGGCGAATCGCAGCACCAGGCTGATGGGACGATAATGGGCACGCCCTACTACGTGGCGCCGGAAAAAGCCCGCGGCAAGAAAGTGGATTTTCGCTCCGACATTTACAGCCTGGGCGCCACGCTGTTTCACGTGCTGGCGGGGCGGCCGCCTTTTGAAGGCGCGACCGCGGTTGACGTGGTCCTGGCGCGCCTGCACGGGCCCGCCCCGGACATCAGGCAGTTCCGCGCGGACCTGCACCCGGCCACTGTTGCGCTGGTTGCGCGCATGCTGGAACCGGATCCGGCAATGCGCTTTCCGTCCTATGCCGCCCTGCTGGCGGACATGAATGGCGTTCTTGAGGAAGTCCGGCTTGGCGGGGGCGTAAAGCGGCCCGCGTCGGTCAAAATGGCGCGGCCGGCCGCCGGCTTGATCGCCCGGCCGGCCGGCGTCTTGTTTGGGTTGCGCGGCTGGAAGAAATGGGCCGCCATAGGCGGCGCCTCCGCAGTGCTGCTCGGCGCCCTGGGCGCGGGCGCATTCTTTTTCGCCAGGCATTTGGCCGAAAAAAGGGCGGCGGAGGCGGAGAAGCTTGCGCTGTCGGATGCCAAAGCAGCCGGGGATGCCCTGGCGCAGCGGATCGGCAGCCTGGCGCAGCTCGTGGCCGGCATTTGCACTAATGCGCTTGACGTGGCGAACAAGGCCGAGGCCATGCGCCAGTCCATGTCGAACGACGAGGCTCAGCAGGCGCTGATCGGGGCCACGGAGCTTTCAGAGGATGTTCTTTTCGGCGAGGCCACGGCCTATGCCGCGGTCGCCGCGGCGAACGCGGCGTACCAGAGGCTTCCGGATGCGAAGACCGCGGCCGCGGCCGCGGCATTGACCAACGAGCTGACGGCCCTCGCGGACCGCCTTGTTGAGGCGCACATCCTAGCCACGGAGAATTTGCCGCTGGCCAGGCAGAAGCTGCAGAACGCCGGGAAGATTGTGCAGGATGCGGTTGCGGCCGAGCGCGCCATTCAGAAGGCTGCCGCCGAAGAAAAGCGCCGAAAGGCGGAAGAGGAAAAGCGCCGGTTGAAGGAGGAGAAGGACAGGCAGAAGGCGGCCGAGGAGGCCGCGAAGAAGGCCGCGCTGGAGGAGCAGGCGCGGGCCGAAGCGCTGAAGGAGTCGGTTCAGAAGGAACTGGCGCAGGTCAGCGCGGCGCGCGCCAAGAATGCCAGCTTGGTGGAGCAGTACCGCTTCGACCAGGCGGCCCAGAGCATTGCGGCCCTGCTCCCGCAGTTGAAGACCGAAGAGGCAAGGGCCGCGGTTTCAGCGGCCCGCGACGCTTACGAGCAGATGGGCAAGCTCGCCTCGTTCCTTTCGGCCGAGGCCGGCCGGGGCCCGATCAGGGGCGGCTGGCTGGCCGGGGCCACGCCGCGGGACGTTATTGCGATCAACGAAAAGGAGATTACGGTGTCCCTCGGGGTGGCGGGATCGAGCATGACGGTGGAATGGAAGAATGTGAAGATAGGCGATTTGGGGAGAATGCTTGAAAGCGCTACCAGGGGCGTTTCGGCCGAGACTCGCGCCGGGCTCATGCTCAGTTTTGCGCTGCTGCAATACGAGAAAAAGGACGTGAAGAGCGCGGAGAGGCTTCTCGGAATGGCGCTGAAAGGCGATCCTTCGCTGCGCGCGCTTGCCGAACGCCTGATGCCCGGCCTTGTGCAGTAAAAAGGGGAATGTTGTGAACCCGGTCGAAGAGGAATTGGTTCTAAAGCTGGATTTCGGCAAGATAGATGCTGTTGCCCGGAAGTCGCCGGGCGTCATTCCCGTTGCGGTCCAGCATGCCGGCACCGGCGAGGTGATTCTTGTGGCCTATACGAACGAGCGGGCCTTCAGGGAATCGATGCGCTCGCGCACCCTGACCCTGTGGAGCACGTCCCGGAACGAGCTCTGGGAAAAGGGAAAGACCTCGGGTGAGACCTTCGAGATCGTGGAGGCGCTGGTCAATTGCGAGCAGAACTCTCTTGTCTACAAGGTGCGCCCGCGCCGGGGCAACATCTGCCATACAAGGAACCGCTCCGGAAAGCCCAGGAACTGTTACTACCGCCGCATCCTGATGGATTCGCTGGCCCTGGAAAACACGGATCCCTGAGCCTTCGCGAAGCAGGCCGCGATGACTTCGTCGAAGCAGGCCACGAAGCTGGTTTTCAGCCCGCGCCGGATATGGGCCGGCAGCTCGTCGAAATCCTGGCGGTTTTCCCTTGGGAACACGATGTGTTTCACGCCCGCGCGCTTGGCCGCAATGGTTTTTTCCTTCACTCCGCCGATAGGCATCACCTTGCCGGTCAGGGTCAGCTCGCCCGTCATGGCGATGTGGGGCCGTATCGGGCGGCCGGTTGCAAGGGAATAAAGCGCGGCGGCCATGGTGATGCCCGCGGAGGGCCCGTCTTTCGGGGTGGCGCCGGCCGGCACGTGCAGGTGGACCAGGTTGTGCTCGAAGAGCTTTCGCGCGCGCTCGTCCCTGTTGAGAAATGCGCGGATGAACGTGTACGCGATCTCCGAGGATTCCACCATAACGTTGCCCAGCTGCCCGGTCTGCTTGAAGCCGGGCTTCTCGGACTCGACGATGGCGGCTTCTATCACAAGCGTGTCGCCGCCCATGCTGGTCCAGGCCAGGCCCGTCACCACGCCGGGCTGGGGCTTTTGGAACGGGTCCTCCTTCGGGAAAAGCCGGCGCCCGAGAAGCCCGGCGAGGGCCGATTCCTCGATCTTGAGAACGGCGGCATTGTCGTCCACGATCTTTCGCGCCGCCTTGCGCATGATCTTTTTTATGTGGTTTTCCAGGCCGCGGACGCCCGGCTCCCGGGCGTAGCCGTCGATGAGGGCGCGCAGGGCAGGTTTTGATATTTTCACCTGCCCTGCCCGGAGCCCGGATTCCCCGAGCTGTTTCGGAATGAGGTAGCGTGCGGCTATCTTGAGCTTTTCCTCCAGGATGTAGCCGGGCAGCTTGATGACTTCCATGCGGTCCAGAAGCGCATGAGGTATGGTGTCGAGCACGTTCGCCGTGCATACGAAGAGCACCCTTGAAAGGTCGAATCGAACGTCGAGGTAATGGTCGAGGAACTCGCGGTTCTGGGCCGGATCGAGCAACTCGAGCAGGGCCGACGCGGGGTCGCCCTGGAAGCTGGCGCCGATCTTGTCGACCTCGTCAAGCATGATCATGGGGTTGGCGCTCCTGCAGGTTTTTAGCGCCTGTATGAACTTGCCGGGCATGGCGCCGATATAGGTCCGGCGATGCCCCTTGATTTCCGCCTCGTCGCGCATGCCGCCCAGGGAGAAGCGGAAGAACTTGCGGCCGATGCTCTCGGCTATCGATTGCCCGATGGACGTCTTGCCCACGCCCGGCGGGCCCACGAAGCACAGGATCGAGCCCGACACCCTGCCCTTGAGAACGCCGACTGACAGGAATTCCAGGATGCGCTCCTTAACGTCCTCAAGGCCGTAGTGGTCGCGGTTGAGTACGCGCCCGGCGGTCCGTATGTCGAAGCGGTCCGGCGTTGTTATGCCCCACGGCAAAGAGGTGAGCCAGTCAAGGTAGTTGCGGCTCACGGTGAATTCCGGGGACGCCGAATCCATGAGGGACAGCTTGTCGAGCTCCTCGCGGATTCTGTCGCCCGCCTCTTCGGGAAGCGTCAGGCGGCCGACGCGCTCCTTGAAGCGCTCGATTTCCGATTCCTTGCCTTCCTTCGCGAGGCCCAGCTCCTTCTTTATGGCCTTGAGCTGCTCGCGGAGAAAGAACTCGCGCTGCTGCTTCGAGAGCTTCTCCTCTATCTGCTGGTTGATCTTGCTCTGTATGCGGGTGATGTCCAGCTCTTTCTTCAGGAGTATGAGCGACTTCTCTATGCGCGCGCGGATGCTCAGCGTTTCGAGGATTTCCTGAAGCTCCTCGCCGGTGGCGGTGGTCATGGCCGCGGAAAAATCCGCCAGGCGCCCGGGCTCGTTCAGGTTGGCGCGGCTCAGGAACAGGTTGAGCTCCTCCTTGAAGAGGGGGCTCAGCTGTATCAGCTCCTTCATGGTGTTGAGAATCGATATGGAGTAGGCCTTGAGCTCCTCGTTGACCGCCATTTCCGTCTCTCTCAAAACCTTGACGCTCGCGATCAGCACCGGCTCCTCCTGGAGGAACGCCTCTATCTTGATCCGCTCAAGGACGCCCAGCATGACCTGCATGGGGGCGTCCGGCGCCGGGGCGTTGACCCGCAGGATTTCAGCCACCACCCCGAAACGGTGCACGTCCTTCCCGCGCAGCGGGGCCCCGGGCTCCTTTTCGGGCTTGCTCCTCGTCAGCGCCAGCCCGACGTATTTTGAGGACGACTGCACGGCCCGCGCAACGGCCTGCTTTACGGGGCCGTCCTCGATCAGGACCGGGGCGATCATTTTTGGAAAGAACGGCCGGGTCCCCGTGGGGATGATCGGCAGCTGGTCGGGCAGAATGTCGCGGGCGAGAACCATGCGGTTCTCGCCGTCATTGCCGGCCGAAGCGGGCTTCACGATTTCGACTTCGGGAACGTCGCTGTTTTCTTTGGCGTCAGGCATGGCGTCGAAAACACCTGTTCAAGGACCCGGCGCGCGGCCGGGCCGATATCGTGGAAACTGCATTTACCCCGGATTTTGCGTTTGAAAAATGAACGATGCTTATAACCGGTGAACCATCAGGCTTTTACAACTGCATTGCGTCTGAATTACCATGCGCGAAAAAGAACGGGTGAGCTGTTGTAAAAGAAGTTCATTTTTCAAACCACGAGGGATTGGCCATAGTGCGGCATCTGCTGTGTTGCAGCGGGTTCGGAGTATGTCAATACGCCTTCACCCGCTGCGCCTTGCATCT
>JAAZAB010000484.1 GCA_012514555.1 Lentisphaerota bacterium | reverse complement strand
TGGTGGCGGACGAGCTGTTCAGGATGTACCATGCAGCGGCGGTTTTGTCGTACACGGCCAGGTCCGCCTTGCCGTCGCCGTCGTAGTCGGCGGGCGCCGGCCGTGCGCCTTTCCAGCCCCAGTTTTCCGCGCGCATTGTGCCGGACGCCGACTGGAGAATGTACCAGGCGGCGGACGCGCGATGGAAAACGGTAAAGTCGGTGCTGCCGTCGCCGTCGTAGTCGGCCGGTATCGGGCGCGCCTCGTGCCAGCCCCATTGCACCGCGATGCTCGTGTTGAGGCCGTTCAGATACACGTACCACTCCCCGGAGTCCTGCACGTAGACGGCAGGGTCCGACAGGCCGTCGCCGTTGAAGTCGCCGGCCACGGGGCGGGCGTACATGTTGCCCCAAGGCAGGGCGCCCATTGCATTGCAGCTGGAGAAAGATATGTACCAGATGCCGGAATCGCGGTGATAGACGGTCGGGTCTGCCTTGCCGTCGCCATCGAAGTCGCCCGGCACCGCTTCGGCGTCAGCCCAGCCCCAGGCGAGTGAAGCCGCGGCGCCGGACACGCTTGCGCGGTAGGTCCATGCCCCGGTTGTTGCATCGTAGGCGCATGGGTCGGCTATGCCGTCGCCGTCGTAGTCCAGGGCGGCCGCGGAGATCCCTGCTGACCTTGGCGCCGCCCGGATGCCCGTCTCCTGCCCAATGGTAGTCAACGCGGCGGTTATCGCCGCCAGGCACGCCACGATGGCGCGCAACAGGCCTGTACGGGAAAAAGATGTCATGGTTTTCCTTTCAGTAAAACGACCCGTTTTTCATGCCGTCCGCAACCTGCTCGAAAAAAGCGTCTCGCACGTAACGATAGCCGGCGTCATTGGGGTGGTTTGCCGTTGGCTGATCCATGAGCCTTCTTTCCCAGTTTGGAACAGAGGTCAGGTATTCATAAACCCGCGCAATGGGAATGCCGGTGGCTGCGCCAATGTCATATATTCTCGGATTGAATGCGCGTATGCGGGCCGCCTGGCCGGCGCGGTTGCGGTACTCGTTGCTGATGACCGGCGGAATGGTGGCCAGGATGACCGGGCACCCGTGATTAAGGGCTTTCTGAACCATGGAGCTCAACCGCGCCTGGATTCCGTCGTGCGGATATTCGTAGAAATGATCGTTCGTGCCTTCCATGAGGAGGACTATGTCCGGGTTCTCCTTGTCGAGAACGCCGTCGAACCTGCTTTCCCCGCCGCCGGTGGTCTCGCCCGGGCGCCCTTTGTTGATTGACACGAAGTGGCCGCCGAAAAGGGCTTCCAGCTTCTTTTCGAGCAGCATGGGATAGCCGGTTTTCGGTTTGTTTTCCGCGCTGCTTGTGCCGTAGGTTATGCTGTCGCCGAAGGCGAGAATGCGCAGGCCGTCCTTGGCGCCGTTTCCGTAGCAGGGCAGGGGCGTTGCGCCGCGGCTGCCTGCGTTGAGAATCAGCATGGCTTCGTTGTCGCTTCGGCGTATGTACCAGTTTCCGGAGGGGCGGTCGTAGCAGGCCAAATCCGCCTTGCCGTCGCCGTCGTAATCGGCCGGAACGATTGCCGCCTGGGCCCAGCCCCAGTTCGCGACCGTCATTGAGGCGGATGCGCTGTTCAGGATGTACCAGTTGGCGGAAGCCTTGTCGAACACGGCCAGGTCGGCCCTGCCGTCGCCGTCGTAATCGGCCGGGGCCGGGCGCGCG
>JAAZAB010000483.1 GCA_012514555.1 Lentisphaerota bacterium | reverse complement strand
GCCACGGCGTGGCGCGATTGGCCGCGCATACGGTGGCCGCCCTCCAAGAAGATAGTAATTAGAATCAAAATAACCTCTCGGTGCCCTCTGTGTCCTCTGTGGCTAATTCTTCTGGATTCTGAATCCTGTGTTCGGCGAACAGGGGCGTTTTTGACTTTTGTTATCACAGGCGGTCTGGTAAAAACAGGAACGATTGGCCATAGTGCGGCATCTGCCGCGCTCTGACCAATCGCACAATCCGGGTTGCGCAGCAACAAAATCGAGGGAGGACACTCAAAATGAAACGGCGCTCCATTCTGGCGTATGCGGGGTTGTCAGTGGCTTGTGCAATGTCGTCAGGCGCCGCCTTGGGCCAGGCGATGATCGTTGATCACGGCTGCACGGACATCAGCAAGGTTCCGGCCCAATACATCGAGAAGGCGAAGGAAACATTCAAGATTGCCTATGGGCACACGTCGCACGGGAGCCAGATCGTGTCGGGGATGAACGCGCTGCGGAAAAGCAATCCGGATCTTTTCGGGTTCAGCCGCGCGGGCGGCAAGGAGCTTTCCCTGTTTGACACGACGCCGCCGGGCGATCTTGGCAATCCCGACCGCAGCACGTGGGCGCAGAGGACGAGGGATTTGCTTGCCGGCCCGGGCGGGGACCGGAACCTGATCATGTGGTCCTGGTGCGGGCAAGCCGGAAGCGCTTCGGAAAAGGACATTCAGCTTTACCTTGATTTGATGAGCGGGCTGGAAAAGGAGTTCCCGAATGTAAAATTCGTGTACATGACCGGCCACCTGGACGGCTCCGGGAAGACCGGCAACCTGCATCTCCGGATCGAGCAGATCAGGGAATTCTGCAGGAAGAACGGCAAAATTCTTTTCGATTTTGCCGACATCGAGAGCTTTGACCCCGACGGCAAGGTGAACTTCATGGAGCTCGGCGCCTCGGATAGCTGCGATTACAGGGCAGAAGGCGTCACCCGGAACTGGGCTGACGAATGGCTGCGGAAGAATCCCGGACACGGGATCGCGCTTCCCGACAGCGCGGCGCACAGCAGGCCGCTGAACGGCGCGCTCAAGGGTCGGGCCTTCTGGTGGATGATGGCGCGGCTTGCCGGCTGGGACGGCAAGGCGCCTGCCGCCAAGCCGGTCAGCGGCGACTGACGCGGCGGGGCCGCCGCTCGTTCGCACGGGCGCTTTGTCAGGCCGGGATGTCGATGGCGAACTCGCCGTTGTTCAGGATCCAGCATTGGCCGCCGGCGGTCTTTTTCAATCCCCTGACAGGACGCCCGGCCTGGCGGACGGAGATGCGGCGGCAATCCGCGCGGCCCGCCTCGAGAAAAACCCTGCATCCGGCAGGCCCGCGGAGCCTGCCCTTCAGAAAACCGCCGACCCTTTTCCAGGAGACCTCAATCGGACCGCGCGGGGTTGGGACAACGCCTTTTGCCGTTCGCAGCGGGCCCAGGCGCGGGCGCAGGGTCAGCGAGCAGAATCCGGGGTCCCGGGCGGAAATGCCGAGCGCCCTTGCGGACAACTGGTACGCGGGCGTGCCGCTCCATGCGTGGCTGTAGTCGCCGCCGTCCCACATCTCTTTCAGGCTCGATGGGTGTTCTTCAAGGATCGGCTTCCAGCGATCCATCATGCCGAACGCGTGCTCCTCGAACAGGTCAGTCCGCGCCAGGGCTTCAAAGATGAAGTGCGTGAAATAAGGCTGCGCCACGGGCAGGGTTTTGTCCGCCATGACCCTGCGCATTATGTTCCGGCCCCGCGCCGGCGGCACGAGCCCGACGGCAACGGCGGCGGCGCTGGTGTGAATGGTGAAGGATTCCTCCCCCGGGTCGGCAGGCAGCCATTGGTTTGGCGGGGTCTTCGCGGCGCCCGGAATGCCGTCAGCGTACAGCCCTCGCGCCGGGCGCCACAGGCGTTGATTGAAGGCCAGCTTAAGCGCCCGCGCGCGCCTGTCGCAGGTCTTGGCCCGGTTCCTGTCGCCGCACAGCCTGGACAATTCCGCGCCATACTGCAGCGCGCGGAAATAAAACGCGCTCATGCAGCCCTGGCCCATGGAGGCGGGCGGATGATGCAAGGTGTAACCGCCCGCCTTGACCCAGTCAATGAACATGTAGTTCGGCGCGCCGGTGACAAGGCCGCTCTCGCCCACATAGGAATCGAAGAGGTCGAGCAGATCGTGCATGGTTGACAGGACCTCGCCGACCGCGGCTCGATCGCCCGAGTACATCCAGTAGTCCCGGAGCATCCAAACCCAGAGAAGGCTGTAGCTGGTGTGGAACATCCGGCCTTGTTTCTGCCGCAACAGATAAGCCGTCCGCAGGATATCCTTTCGGGCGAGCCGGGCTTCCCCGAAGCAGCAGTAACTGATCAGCGCCTCGATCATGTAGTCGCCTGTGCAGCCGAGGCCCTCCTGGTGAATGGGCGAGTCGAGATGCAGGGACTGCATGCACAGCCGCGCGGTCCATCGGCAGGCGTCCCACAGCCGATTCAGGAACGCGTCGGAGCACTCGAACTGCCCGCGGCAGGCAACCGGAAAAGAGGTGAAGACAGCGTCCAGCGCCCGGATCGTCAGCGGGGTGTCGCACCGCTGGCCGCCGGGAAAGGCAACCGCAACCTGCAGGTATTCAAAGCCCTGGAGGCCCCGCGACTGATATGACCATTTGCGCCCGGGCAGGATGTAAGACTCCCTGTTCCCGGACACCCCTCGCAATTCCTGGAAATCAATATCGAGACGAGTTCCCCGGGGCCCGTCCACGTCCAGAAAAATCCGGCCCGTCAGCTCGCGGGAGAATTTGAGCCAGAACAACATCGGGCCGCCGGGCTTCAGCCGCAAGGGAAACAGGCTGCCGCCCGGCCGCGCCGCGCCGGATCCCGCTTCCGCCTTTTCGCCCGGGACCAGGATTGAGATTGGCGGAACCCGCGTCTGCGCAAGCAGGGGAATCTCACGCGGGAGCAGGTTCCACACGGACGACTCCGCCGGCCCTACGATATCCGCCGGCGGCCAGCCGGAATCGTCGCAATCCAGGTTCGTCCACCCGGCAGTCTCCCGGCGGGCATCGTAAAGGCCCGCCTGCAATTCCGCCTCGCACACGGCAGCCCGCCAGCCGGAGTCCGTGCCCAGGACGAGCCTCTCGCCATTTTCCGCCTCGACCAGCATTTCCAGGAGAAAGCCGCCGCGGCCCATGGAGTAGTCGGCCTGGACCTGGGGGCCCAGCACGACTTCGGCCGCGATTACGTTGCGGCCCCGGCGCACGGCGTTGGCCAGCTCAACACCCTCGTAGAACCACCAGTCCGGCGATTCGCAGTTGCCGTAATCCCCGCCAACCTCCGCGGGGCCGCTTGCGGCGTGAACGCCGTTGACCCAGCACCTGTATTTTGTGTCGCCGCTGATCCATATTGTTGTCCTGCAGGGCACAAACGGGACATCGAAGGTCTTGCGGAACATGGCCACCGTGTGAGGGAACTCGTTCCCGCAGAACACGGTCGGCCTGCACCGCTGCCGGTCCGGGTACGCGCGGCTGTTCAGCCAAATCCAATGGCCGGACCACTTTCCCTGCTTGGGAACAAACGCGCGCTCCGAAAGCGGGCAGCCGGACCCGGCGTCGAAGTCCGCGGCGCCCGGCAATGAGCTGGAATCTGGATGATCGCCACCCATGCTTTTTTTGGTTCCGGATTTTTCCTGACGCCGCGATCCGCACGTTCCGGGATGTCCGGCGCTTTGCAGGTCAGCTTGCCGCGGCTTTCGCATGGCGCAGGATCAGTTCCACCAGGGGCGCGGGATCGTCGAGCCCGTGCGGGTGATGGCCGCATTCCGGCTTGTGAAAGACGGTGACGTCCCCGTTCAGCGCCCTGTACCGCCTTTCAACAAGGGCAGTGTTTTCCGCCACCGGAACCGCCTCGTCCTTGTCGCCGACGACAAGAATGAGCGGAACCCCGGCTTTGGCCAGGGGCGCGAGGCTGTCCACCGGATTTCCCGGCCAGGCGAGCGCTTCCGACTCATCCTTGAATCCGTAGTATCTGATCAACGCCTTCCAGTCCTCGGCGCTGCCCTTGCCTTTGCCCTTTCCGGCGGGCCAGCTCTTGAAATCGCACACCGGCGCGTCGCCGTAGATGCAGGCCGCCCTGCCGGGGTTATGGCTTGCCCAGTTGAAAGCGTACAGCCCGCCGCGGCTGAGGCCTATGAGGGTCCCCTTTTTCGCCAGGCCTTTTGCGGTGACGGCGGCGTACATCGCGTCAAAATGCCTGAGCGCCGCCGGACATCCGTAGGTGTTGCCCACCTGTATGTGCAGGTGGTGGAATCCTTTTTCAAGGAGCCGCGGGACCCCGGTGCGGGCCGTGAAAGCGTCCGGGAATTCCATACACCATGTCCAGGGTTTGCCGGGCAGGGCCTTTTCCGGTTCAACGACCCACGCCTTGCACCCGTCAATGTCGAACAAGTGTCGCTTGTGGCCGTTCCAAGTGTCCAGCGTTTCTCCGGGCCAGCATAGCGCTCCGGCCCGGGCTGACGCATTTCCGGCTGTCATGGTGTCCTCCTCTTTCCCGGCGATAATTGGGGCATTGCACACAAATGGCGTATGCGCTGAAAGATAGGCGGCGAAGCACTGAATTTCAAGAGAGAAGGAGGGGAAAGGGGAGAGGTTTGCCACAGAGGTCACAGAGATCACGGAGGGGTGGGGAAGAGGGGACAGTTTTCAAGAGAATATCCAATATTCAACATCAATGTCCAATGTTCAAGTTCGGGGAGGAGGGAGGGACGGGGGGAGAAGGGGTCATCGTCGCTATCGCTATCGAAATCGGGATCGTGGATTTTTGAGTTTTCAAGAGAATATCCAATATCCAAAACCAATATCCAATGTCCAAGTTCGGGGACGAGTACGAGAACGAGGACGAAAGAGGGGATAGGGAATAGGAGAGAGGGGAGAGGAGGAGTCGCCACAGAGGTCACAGAGATCACGGAGGGAGAGGGGAGAGGAAAAGTTTTGAGTTTTGGGTTTTGAGTTGGGAGAGAAGGAGGGGATAGGGTTCGGGATTTTAAAGAGAATATCCAATATTCAACATGAATGTTCAATGTTCAAGTTTGGGGACGAGGGAGGGACGGGGGGAGAAGGGGTCATCGTCGCTATCGCTATCG
>JAAZAB010000482.1 GCA_012514555.1 Lentisphaerota bacterium | reverse complement strand
AGACTCTGGTTCCGTGCCGTGGTGTTTGGGGTCATGTTGCGTTTCCTTTCTGTTTAGTTGCCGACCCTACATCGGTAACTTTGCGTTATAATACCCCATCACTACGGCACTTCATAGCATCTCCAAGTGGAACGCATCCGGAGCCTTTTCTGTAGCGCGCCACGGCGTGGCGCGATTCGATGCACGTACGGTGGCCCTTCGGTGACTGATTATTCTGAATCCTGACTTCTCTTTATGGATCCTTGTTCCTGGTATTTGGATATCGGTAGTGGCATCGATAGCGATTTGGATGGGAGCAACCACCAATCACCGGCGGGAGGCGAGATTCTGAACTGAACTGCTTCATAAAGGATGATGCCGGCTCGCATTGGAGGCCGCGGTAGCGCTATTGGCGCCGCCGTCGGCCGGCGCGCCCGCGGGGCCGATTTCAACGTGCAGGCGGGGGCGGCTGTTTACAATTTCAATCCAGGCAGCGCCGGCCTTGAATGTCCGGGCTTTCCGGATGAGCGCGCGCGCAAATTCGATTTCGCGGGCATTAACCCCTTTCATGCCGGGGATCGCGCCCATTTGCGCGAAGATCAGGAGCGTATCGAGCTCTTTTCCGGTTGCGTCGAGATCGGCCCAGAAGAAAGCGCCTGCCGCTTTTTCGCGCAGCAGGCGCTGCCATTCGGGAATCTGCCCCGCTGCTTTCGGGCCGGCGCCGGCGCCCGGCTGCGACAGCAGGTTCTGGAGGCTTTGCGAATGGCTTGATAGAACGAGCCAATTCCCGGCGATGGCGCAGGCCGGCAGATCGTCCGTGCCCGGAGTTGCGGCCGTGTTCGAGGAGGTCATTTCGAATCCGAAGAAGGGCGTGTTGTCCGGCGACATTCCCGCCGGAGTCACGATGAGCCCGGCGCGCCAGGCACCGTTGACGATGTCGGCCGCGAGCGTCAATGCCTGCCGCACGCGCTCGCGGTCGCCCAGGCGCGCGGCGATCGACAGGGCGGGAATGCGCGGGCGTCCGACTGGTAGTTGAATGCGGCCTCCGAACTCGTCCAGGAACAGGCCGGCGGCGATTGAGCTGTTGGACATCGCGACCGCCCCGGACTGGATCAGGGCGGATGCGGACGCCCGGGGCATTGAATCTGGCGCATTCTCCATGGCGCCCGCCAGCAGCTCCGAGGGCATCACGAGCACTGCGGAAAGCGCGCCGGCGAACTGGCCGGGCAATTCCGCGATATCCGCCGGCGCCGCCATTGGCGTGTTCGCGGCAAGGGGCATGTCCGACTGAAAGGCGCCGCGGATGCACGGATATTCGATTGAATCGAAGGAGAAGGCGACGATGTGAGGCATGCCCGGAAGAGGGCGCGCCGGCGAGCGGAACCAGCCGGTGTCAGGGGCGTTTGGATTTGGAATCAGGGGCGCCGCATATGCGGGGAGCTTTGCGGCCTCGACGCTCGGCACATGGCCGTCGTAGGCTTCAAGGGCATGCCGGACTCCGGCGGGATTGCGCGACACGCAGCCGGCGATCATGCCGTCAACGAACGCGAAGGAAAGGACAGTCCCATTTGATGCGTCCGGCCGGGAAGCCCAGATCGGGTATCCTGAGTCCGTGCCCACGCGCACCAGGTTCGGCGGGGTTTTCCAAAGCAGGGACCAGCGCATGAGCTGCCCCCGGGCGCCGAGCCATGTTGCGAAGAACCAGGCGGGCTCGTTGCCGCCTCCGGGCCTGCGGACGTAGGCTACGACGGAGCGCTTGCCCCTGAGTTCGGGAGAGGCAAATGCCTTCCGCAATTTTCCGGAACCGGCCATGGCCTTGCCCAGTTCGCCGGCCGGCGGCCAGAAGGGACTGCGCTCGTCCCCGGCCGCGGCGCTCTGCATGAGGCGCGAGGGCAGGTCGGCATGGGACGAGACCATGTCCGCATTGTGCGGAATGGCGCGGTAGAGTTCGGCTTCGTTGTAGGGCAGGTGGAACATCCACCATGCGAAAGCAAGCGCGAAGGACAGCACTACAACAGTGAACGCGAAAAGCCGGCCGCGGCTGTTTTTCATGCTTGACCTTCCGTTTGGCTCACGTCAGACGCAGGGATCCGACCAGGTCCCGGACGGAGGGGATTCCGTTTTCCGCCAGGTATCCTCGAATGCCTTCGATCACCCGCAGCGCCGTTGCAGGGTCCGTAAAATTGGCGGTTCCGACGGCCACGGCCGACGCGCCGGCGATAAGGAATTCGATGGCTTCTTCCGGGCCGGCAATGCCGCCCATTGCGATAATGGGAACGCGGACGGCTTTGGCGGCTTCCCAGACCAGCTTGACGGCAATCGTGTGAATTGCGGGCCCGCTCAGGCCGCCCGTGATGTTGGCCAGGATGGGCCGGCGCGTGCGGATGTCAATCGCCATGGCGGGGAATGAGTTGACAAGCGATATCGCGTTCGCGCCGGCATCCTCGGCGGCCCGGGCCAGCGCCGGCATGTCCGACGTGTTGGGCGGCAGCTTTGGAATGATGGGCAGGCGTGTGCTTTTCCGCACGGCGGATATCACGGCGGCCGCAAGGCGCGGGTCTGAGCCGAAGGTCAGTCCGCCCTGTTTGATATTGGGGCAGGAGATGTTGATTTCAAGCGCGCTCACCCCGGGCACGGCGTCGAAGCGGGCCGCCAGATTCCCGTATTGTTCAATTGTCCGGCCCCATATGTTCACGATCAGGGGAATGCGCAAGCCGCGCAAAAACGGCATGTATTCCGCGACAAATTTTTCAAAGCCCGGGTTCTGGAGCCCGATGGCGTTGAGCAGCCCGCCCGGGACTTCGAGCATGCGCGGGGTGGGGTTGCCTTTCTCCGGCTCGATCGAAATGCCTTTGACCACGATTGCGCCGAGGCGATTGAGGTCAATCAGCTCCGCGAATTCCGGGCCGTACCCGAAAGTTCCGGAAGCGACCATAACCGGGTTTTGAAGCCTGATCCCGGCGACGGCGAGCGAGAGGTCTGGCGAGCCTGCTGCAGGATTTGTCATCAGCCGTCCTCCCGGTCGTCCCAGAGGATGTCGCCCGCTTCGAAGACCGGCCCATCCCTGCATATCCGTGCCCATTTCCAGGCGCCCGGCGGCGAAGGCAGGCGGATGCGCTGCACGCAGGCGAGACAGGCGCCAACGCCGCAGCCCATGTGGCGGTCCATGGACAGCCAGGCGCGGACGTTGAGGGCCTTTGCCCGGTCCGCCATGGCGCGAAGGAGTCCCATGGGGCCGCAGACGAAAAATTCCGGGGTCCTGTTGCCGAGCCCGCTTTTCACCCATTCATCCAGCGCGCCGGTGACGCGGCCCTTGAAGCCTTGCGACCCGTCCTCGGTCGCGGCCACAACCTGCCAGCCCAGCTTCTCGAAATCGCCGGCGCAGAGGAGGTCTTGCCTGCCCGAGCCGCCGACAAACAGCACGCCCTTTGACCGGGCTCTTTCGGCCAGAAGATAGAGGGCGGCTACGCCGTAGCCGCCGGCGACCAGGACGGGCAGGGCTCCGTCGGCTGGCGTGGGGAAGCCGTTTCCAAGCGGGCCGAGCGCGCTGAGAGTATCGCCCCTGGCCAGGCGCGCGAGCGCGCGGGTTCCTTTCCCGACCTCCTTGTAAAGGATGGAAATCACCGCGCCGTCCGCCCGATATATGCTGAACGGACGGCGCAGAACCGATTCGCCCAGGTTCGGAACGCGTATATGCACGAATTGGCCGGGCCTGGTTTCGCGCGCGATCCGGGTGGTTTCGAAGGAGAGTTCCCGGTAGGCCCCGGCGACGGGCCGGTGCTGCGTGACGGATGCGTTTTCAAGGTGCATTAGGAACTCCAGGGCAAGACTGGCGAAATAGTATGGGATTGCCCAGCAATCGGTCAAGCTGGATCGCGGCCCGGGAAAAATATCTTGATTCAGAGGGCTGGTTATGCCAGAAAGGGGCATGGAGAAGACAGCGCTGGAAAAACCGGGGCCGCACCGACAGTTGAGCGTATATTCATGAGCCAGCGAACAGGGATACTTGGCGGCACGTTCAATCCCGTGCACATAGGCCACCTGATAATGGCCCAGGACGCCATGGAAGCCTTT
>JAAZAB010000481.1 GCA_012514555.1 Lentisphaerota bacterium | reverse complement strand
TGGATATTGGATATTCGATTGCTTTTTCTAAGTTCAGAATCTCGCCTCCCGCTGATGCTTTTGGGGTTGCTCCCATCCAAATCGCTATCGCTATCGGGATCGGTATCGCTATAGATCCCCAAACCGATCGCCAGGCGATAGACGTCCAATCTCCCATGCCCAAGGGCAATTGACCTTCCTTCTTCTTTCGATCCCGATCCCGATAGCGATTTCGATATCGATGCCCCATCCAATATCCAAGGAATTCGATGAACATTGGGAGTTCCTTGTTGGATATTGGATATTCGATTGCTCTTTCCAGGATGATTCAGGGTTTTGGCGGCGCGAGGGGCAGCCATTTCCCGACGATGCGATTCAGAGTTCCGTCCGCCATCCATTTCGCCAGCGCCCGGTTGACTTCCGCGAGAAGCGCGTCATCGCTCTTTCGCAGGCCCCAGCCGTAAAGCTCGGTATTCAGCAGCAATGGAATCGCGGCCAGTTCGGCCTCGTTTTCCGATGCCATCCACATGACAGCCGGCCCGTCATGAATCAGCAGGTCCACCCGCTTGCTGGCCACGAAAAAGGCGGCGTCCCTCGGCGCCACGGGGACCATCTTGATTTTCTTGAGGCACTGGTGCTGGACATACACTTCGGCGGTTGAGCCGCGCTCGGCGCCGAAAACGACGTTCGCGTCCTTGATCTTGTCGAGCGAGTCATACTTCTTCGCGTCCCGCGCGCGGCACATTGCCATCAGGCCCTGGGTCAGGTAGGGATTGCTGAAGGCAATGCGAACCTTGCGCGCATCCGTAATGGTCATGCCGGACATGATCATGTCTATGCTGCCCGAGAGCAGCGCGTCTATCTGCTTTTCCCATTCCACCTCGACAAGCCGTACCGGCCGGCCCAACTCCCTGCCCAGCTCCCGCGCAAACTCGGGCTCGATGCCGACAACATTGGCGCCCTGCTTGAACACGATCGGCGGGTAATTCGGAGTGACCCCTATTTTCAAGACCGGCGCCTCGCCGGCGTCGGCGCTTCCGCCGGGCGCGCCAACCGTCCTGCAGCCGGCCAGGCCCACGGCCAGCGCCGCTGCCGCACAAAACACAACAGGCTTCCGCCAGTTCCATCGAACCGCGCGTGTTCTTTTCATAATGGCATCACCTTTCGCTGCATTTTAACCCTGATTTTGCGGTTTCAATCACCCGCCCCACTGCGCGCCCCAGAGAATGAGCGAGCCGTCCATGTCCCGGATGAACCAGAGTCCCGTGTCGCGCTGGAAAACGCCCAGGTCGCAGCGGCCGTCCCCGTTGAAATCGCCCGGCACAGCCTCTAACCCGGGGCCGCCCCAAATCGTTTCCCAGCATATCAGCCGGCCGTCGAGCGCCTGGATGTACCATGCGCCGGATGCCTCCCGGTAAATGGCCATGTCGCAGGCGCCATCGCCGTCAAAATCGCCGGGAACCGGAACAAACGCCCCGGCCCCGCCGCCGCCCCAGCTCACGCCCCAGGCAAGGATCTGCCCGCCCTGGCGCCGGCTCCAGACATACCAGGCGCCGCCGTCTTCGCCATACACGGCGTAATCCGACCAGCCGTCGGCGTTGTAATCCCCGGGCGCAGGCACAAAGCCCGGGCCGCCCCATGTTTCGTCCCAGGCAATCGTATCTCCGCCGGCGCCGGTGATAAACCAGATAAACCAGCCGCCGGACCCGGTGTCGTAGACGGCCAGGTCGTCGGCGCCGTCACCGTCGAAATCGCCCGGCACCGCCTCAAAGCCCGGGCCGCCCCACTGCCTGTTCCAGCACAGCAGGCGGCCGTCGAGCGACTTGATGTACCAGATTCCGTCCGCCGGAACATACGCCGCCTGGTCCGCGACACGGTCGCCGTCGAAATCGCCGGATACGGGCGCGGCGCCCGCCGGGCCCCAGGCATTGCTTGAGGTGATGGCCTTTCCGGCCACTGTCCGGACATGCCAGGTGGAATTGCTATGGTTGAACACGGCCATGTCGGCAAGCCCGTCGCCATCGTAGTCGCCCGAAAGAGGAATGTGGCCGGACGCGGACGTCGGCGCATTGCCCGCCACGCGCCGCGCGGCCAGGGCCTGGAGAAGCGGCCAGTTGTAATACTGCGCGTGCTGGCTGGCGTTGTCGGCAAGCGCCCGCGCCGAGGCATAGGCGTGAAGCTCGCCGAACTGGAATTCGCCGTCGCCGTTCGCATCCGCGGCCGCGTCGTCGCAACCGGTGATCACGTAGCCGAGCCAAAGGCTGAACGGAAAGCCGGCCCACGAATACTCGTCGTATTCGCACGCTGTCATGAACGCGATGTTCGCGCCCAAATCCCTCGGAACGGCAAAGCCTTTCCGCCGGCATTCTTCCGCCCTGATCCCGCGGTAAGCGGCCATGACCCGATCGGCAAATGGCCATGGCAGGCCCTTGAACAGCCCGCCCGAGTGGCAGGCGTCAACGATGATTACCACGTAGGTCCCGGCATTGAACAGCGCCAGGTCCGAAGCCAGCTCCGTGTCGGCGTAGCTGGCGTCATGGGCGCACAGGTAGGTGGAAGTGCCGGAAACGCGGCCGCCGTGGCTGGAATGGACGTACAACACAAGGTCTACGGCCGAGCTCTCCGACGCAAGGCTGTTGAGCGCGCCGCGGATGGCCGCTTTTCCCGCCGCCGCGTCGGTCAGCGTCCGGATATTGCCCCCGGCCCAGCGGCCCGCGGAATCGGCGGCGCAGATGTTTGTCCGGACCCCGTTGGCGTCGTTCACGCAGCTCGGCAGGTCGCCGGGCCCGTACTCCGGATCATAATGATCTATTCCCACCAGCAGGGCGCGCCGGACGCCGCCTGTCAATGAAAACCGCGCGTAACCCGAATCGCACGCGCTGAACACGCTGGTCGTTGCCGAGTTTTCCGCCTTCACGCGATAGTAATATGTAATGTTTGGAACAACCGCCGCGTCCACATGGGAAGTGCCCGCAAGCGATGAGGCGAGCATGACCGCCAGGGACGAGTCCGCGTTGGTCCCGCGCCAGACCTGGTAGCCGGACGCCCCGGCCGAGGCCGTCCATGTGACCACAATTTTGTTTGAATAGGCGCCGTCGGTGGCGCTCACCCTGTCCGGGGCAGCCGGCGCATCGGGCGGAGCCTCGGCGCCATAGCGGGCGGCAGCGTCCATAAGGAAAGCGGCAAGCGCCGGGCCGACGGCCCGGTTGGCCGCAAGATTGGGATGCGAGTCCTCATTCGAATGCGAGCCTTCGTATTCGTACTTGAGAAAGTTGTCGGCGCCGGCCAGCCGGTTGAACAGGTCAAAGCAGCACACGTTCGAATGGCCGCCGAGAAACTCGGAGCTTTCCAGCCAGTTGGCGAAAGCCCGGGCATTGGCGGCAGCCGCGGACGTGGAAGCAAGGCGATGCAGGGGCGGCGGCGGCATGACCACGAAAAGGCGGCCCGGATACATGTCGAAAACCGAGCGCATCGCCAGGTACCACGCCTTGTAGCTTTCAAGAGCGGCGGCGTCCGGGATGTTGGAGGCCGGAAAACACGACTTGAAGGCGATAACCTGGTGATTGGCAAGAATCAGGCTGCGGGCGTCCACGGCATCCGCCTCCGACGACGCCCACAGGTAATACAGGCCGTCCGGATCGGTGTTGTCGTTCGGAATGGCATAATTCCGGCCGGTTGCCTGGCCGTCCGGGTCCGTAAGGCCCCCTTCATTGTAGCCGTGATCCCAGAACTCGAAGCCCGTTCCGTGCGCCGAATTGCTCGCGGCGAAAACCGCGCGCATGCCGCCCGCCTGGATCAGGCCGGACCCGGTCGAGTGGTGCAGGAAAAACAGGTTCGAGAACGACTGGGCCCCGGCTTGGCGCCCCGGCGCCAGCGCCAGCGCCGCGAAGCATAAGCCCAAGGCAAGCCGTGATGCCATGTGCGCTCCTTCGCAAATGAATGGCCGCGGTTGATTGAGGTCAATTGATGATTAACATACAACCGGACCCACACACTGTCGAGTCAATTACGGGGCTCAGAGTTCAGGATTTAGAAGCTTTGTGCCAGGCGATCATGATTCGGCCCCCGCACTCAATGTTTTCGCCTTGCTTTTTCAGCACGGAATCGGCTAATTTAAACTAAACGTTTCAAAGCAACCGTCCGCATTCAGCATGGGAGGATGAATCATGCAACATTCCAACCGCATGTCCGCAATTTTGCTGCTGCCTGCCCTGGCTTTTTTCGCGGTTTCCGCGCCAGCCTGGGACTGGTCCGGCGATGAAAAGGCCGACATCAAGACGGCGCAGGACGCGCATGACGCCAAGTCGCCCGCGGCCGTTGAATTCCTGTTGAGCGGCTTCACCAACGCATCCGAGGCGGTGGCCATCCGGTGCATTGACTATGTCAAGCGCATGGTCACGGAGAAAGGGGTGCCGTATGACCGCGAGGCGCTCTGCAGCCTGGCGGCCGGACAACTGCCGGGGCGCACCTTCAAATTGACGGACAAGCTGTGCTACTTCATCACCGATCTCGGGCCGGGCGAAAAAGGCAGGAAAAAACTCGAACAGCTGCTGTTCGACGACGAGGTGAACAATGCCCGAATCGCGATCCGCTGCCTGATCGGGGTGCGGGCGTCAAGGGATTTCATGGCGAACGTCCGCGACGTATTTGCATCCATATCGGCAAAGCCGGCCGGGACCAGGGACAGCCTGGGCCAGATACGGAAGGCGGCGGATGGAAAACACAAGGGCGACGAAAGTTTCCAGCTATACGCGATCAGGGCCGTCGGCATCCTGGGCGCCGGAGAGGACGTGTCAATGCTCAAGGACGTGCTGGACCCGGCCAAGACCCAGTCGGTGGAAGGCAAATACCAGGTCGACCGCGTGGTTTATGCCCTGCGCGCATGCCCGGTGTTCCCGGGCGGGCGCGAGCTTATTGCCCCCTACCTCACCCATTCGGACAATAAAGTCAGGAAGGAAGCCCGGAAGGCGCTGGAGGAGTGGAGCAAGAAGAACCCGGGCAAGTAATCCGGGCGCGCGGCGGCGCTCTGTGTAGCCGTCGCGTTGCACGCGACGCTTTTTTCCCGCGCGTCGCACAGCGACGCGGCTACAGAAGAGGTGGAACGCTTCGGCTTGAGGAAAAGCGCGTCGCGCAGCGACGCGGCTACAGCGCGGTTCC
>JAAZAB010000480.1 GCA_012514555.1 Lentisphaerota bacterium | reverse complement strand
GCCGATGTGCGCGGTTACGCCGGCGGCATCCGGCCCGGCTCGTCACACGCGGCACACGGACCGGGATGCGCGGCCGTATTCAACGCAGGTTCCGGCTACGGCGGAGTCGGCGGCACCGGCTGCTACAATTACGTGGCATCAGCCGGCGGTCCGGTTTACGGGAACTCTAACTATCCCGTGGCGCCCGGCAGCGGCGCCCGGGCGGGGAATGGTCCCGGAGTTTTCAACGGAACCTTTGGCGGAGGCAGCGTTCAAATTCGCGCGTCGGATACCTGCACGGTGCATGGCAGGATCACGGCCAACGCCCTTGGCGGATATGCGGATTACGCGCCCGGCGCGTCCGGCGGCGGCATTTATATCCGCTGCAAGACATTCATCGGAAGTTCCAACGGCTTGTTGCAGGCCAACGGAGGAGGCAGCGGTTACGGCCCCGTTTTTCCCGGGGGACCCGGCGGCGGCGGCCGGATTGCCGTCTGGCGCATCAACGACCTGTCCGAAAGCGCCATTTCCACTGCGGCCGACCCGGGCGCGCGATACGGCATTACGGGCGGGGTCGGCACGATCGTCTGGGGCCGGCTGCCGTCGGCTGGCACGATCGTTTCTTTCCACTGATCACCCGGACCCCCGCTCGCGGCAATCACACGGCATTGACGTTTTGATAGGTTTTTGAAAAACGATACATTTAACCGCGCGCCATTCCGGTAGGCGTCGCGTTTAAGGGACAAGGGCTGTTCATGCCGGGCCAATCCGGCCCGCTAATCGGGAGGCATTCCATGCGGTACGTGTCACGTTCCCTGGGAATCGTTGGACTATTCATTCTCGGCGCCGTGCTTTTTTCCGCCCGCGCCGATGTCCTGACGTGGACTGCCGCCGGTACTGGCGACTGGTTTGTCGTTGACAACTGGACCAACACAACCACCCCTGAATCCACGCGGATCCCGGCGGACGGCGACGACGCCGTCATTGCCAACGCTGGCGCCACCGTGCTGCTGACCCACTCTCCGGCCGTCCTGGGCTCCCTGCTCATCAGCAACGCGACGCTCTGCTTTTCCAACAGGGACACGCTGCTCTCGGCCACCAACCTGACCGTGGAAACGAGCGGCGTCCTGACCTGCAGCGGCCCCTTCACTAACACGGCCATGTCCAACCGGGTCAACCTGGCCTGCGACACGCTGTTTGTCGCCGCCGGCGGCGCCATCAATGTCAACGACAAGGGCTATGCCGGCGGTCTTGCCATCGGAGGCGACACTTGGTCCGCCGGCCATGGACCCGGCGGTTATATCGGCGCCGGCGGAAGTTACGGCGGGGGCGGCCTTCCGGCCATCTCGTTCGGCGCCCGTTACATGACCAACCTGTATGGTTCTGCCACGGCGCCGCTTGACCCCGGGAGCGGCGGCGGCATCTATGGCTCTGTCGTCGGCAAGCGCGGCGGCCACGGCAGCGGCGCCATATGTATCACGGCGGTTCAGGTGGTTGTCAACGGGAGCATCAGCGCCAACTC
>JAAZAB010000479.1 GCA_012514555.1 Lentisphaerota bacterium | reverse complement strand
AGGCAGAGCGCGCCCTGGGCGATCGCATCTGGTTCTACACATGCTGCTTTCCCGGAGGCCCGTGGCTGAACCGCCTGCTCGACATGGAGCTTCTGCGCCCCGCGCTGCTGGGCTGGGGCGCCGCGCTCTTCCGCATGGACGGCTTCCTGCACTGGGGGCTGAACCACTATGCCGGGAACCAGGACCCGTTTGAAATGAGCGTGATTCCAAACTGGGGCGGCGGAAGCAACAGCCTGCCGGCCGGGGACACGCACGTGGTGTACCCGGGCGAGGGCGGGCCGTGGTCGAGCGTCCGCTTCGAATCTCAGCGCGAGGGGCTCGAGGACCTTGAGCTCTTAAAACTCCTGGAACAGCGGCATCCGAAGAAGGCGCAGGCGCTTGTGCGCTCCGTGATCCGCGGCTTCGACGACTACACAAAGAATGTCGCCGCTTTTCGGGCCGCGCGCGGGAAATTGCTGAAAATGCCCGTCTAGGCCGGTTGCGGCGGCCTCTTTTAGCCCGCAAAATCCGGGTTAGCGGCCAAGGCAACGGCCAGAAAAGGGGCCGCCCGGACGGGCGGCAGCCTAGTTTCGCGATGGGAACATCCAGTCGTACTTGGATCGCTCGGGCTGTTCAGGCGTGTCGAACTTTGCAGGCTTGAGCTGTATCGTTTTGATGCCGACATCGCCGTTGGGCATGTTCACCAGCTCCGCCTTTCCGCCGGGGCCCGGGGAGATGGGGTCGGAAAAGAGGCGGACCCCGAACGGGGTGAAGGATGAATGGACGAAGCTGCCGCCAATTGCGCGGAACAGCACATGCAGGTTGCCGACTTCATCCACGCGCATGCTGGGGTCGGGGCTGCGGATGAAGCAGCCAAGGTTGACCAGGCCGCATATCCTGCCCCCGGCCTCGTCTTCGATCAGGAGGTAGAGCTCGGTGCCGTCGTCCTTGGGCATGGTCTTGAGGATATAGGCGCGAAGTTCGTCTTCCGAGTTTGGAACCGAGGCTTTGATGCGCATAAGCTCGACGCCGTTTGCGATTTCGAGGATGCGCGGCTTTGAGCCATAGGCGGCGCCGCGCCACTCGACAATCGCCTGGGCTTTGAATCGCCCGAGCCTTTGCAGCGGGAAAAGGCGGCCTATTTCGATCTCCATCTCGCGGGTTTCGTTCGGATTGATGTCCACCCCGGTGAGCAGCGGGTCCTTCGAATGCGGGAAAATGTAATCGCCGCCGGTGGTCTGGATGTCGAAGATTAATCGCGCGTCAGTGGGGGAGGCGCCGAAGCGGATGGGGTTCCCGAAGTTGTTCTTCAGGCTGAGCCGCGCGATGATCGGCTCGTACATGATGGCCTTGTTCTCCATGAATGTGAAATCAACCGCAACCTGGGCGAAAGAGGGCAAAGCCGGTAGCGCAAGGCACGCCGACAGCAGACCCGCAAATAAGGATCGAATATTCATGCGTCTCTTTTGCAGTTGCCGTTAACGCTTGACAGAAACCGTTTCGCAAGGCAATATCCGCGGACCATACATCAAACGCACGCAGAAATCAAGGCTTCATTGGCGAATTTCGGGCATGACTGAGAAACCGGAGTATTCTGGGAAGCGCTTTCAAGCGTCCTTGTTTGTGGAAATCGGCCAGCAATCCCCGGACGGCCTCCTGGTCCAGGCATTGGATGGGAAGATTCTTCTGGTAAACCCGGCGGCCGGCCGCCTGTTCGGGCTGAAGCCTGAAGACTTGATCGGGCGTCTCATAACGGAGTTCATGACCCCGGAGCTGGCGGAAGCCTGGGCGCACGACCTGAACAAGCTTAGGGCGGGCGACTGGAGGCACATAGACAGCGTGATCGAGGCATCCGACGGGCGGCGCGTGCCGGTGCGTGTGCACGGCTTTGAGCTGTCCCCGATTGCGGGCATTCCCGCCATGGCGCTGCATATAAGCGACCGTACGGTGAGCCTTCGCCTTGAGCGGGCTCTGCTGGCGTCGCGCGACGAGTGGGAGCAGTGCTTTGACGCCATTTCCGAAAGCATCTGCATGGTGGACCGGCAGTGGAAGATTGTGCGCGCCAACCAGGCGATGCAAACCCAGTTTGGGCCTCGCGTAAAAGACCTCATCGGACAGGATGT
>JAAZAB010000478.1 GCA_012514555.1 Lentisphaerota bacterium | reverse complement strand
TGTGGTAACAGCCCGGCTGTGCCGAGTGCCCCACCCCGAAGACGTCTATGGAAGCGCCCTCCGGCAGGGTCTCGCGCCTGTACAGGGCGCGGCCGTCCCTGTACCCGGGATTCATCGGAACCCCGGCGAAGCGGTGCGGAACCTTGAACCAGGAGAGGTAATCGTCGTGGCCGAAACGTTTCTTGAAGGCCTCGACCTGGGACGGGCACATTGATATGTCGAGGGGCACGGTCTCGAATCCCTGCCGGCGCAGCGTGCGCAGAAGGTTGTCGCGCGGTGTGGTCATGGATTTGTCCGGAGTTGTCGGTTTTTCAACTTATAGTTATAGGCCATGCCCGCGACAATGACAAATGAAAAGATCGTTGTTCCCGCCGAATGTGATTGACCCTGTCCCGGAATTATGGAACAAACCGGGCGCTAACCCGGATTTTCGCGCGATTAACCTTGTCAAAGCTGGGGAGAGATCATGACGCGGACAAGAGCTTCGGCCGCACTGCTGTTTGCGCTGGGATTGAGCCTGGCCCGCTTTGCCCCCGTTGCCGGCGGCGCTGCTTTCAGGCTGGGCGATTTCGACGGCGACGGCCGGACCGACTACTCGGCCTACCATGCGGAGGCCGGCAACTGGTATCTCTGGCTCAGAGGGAGCGGAAGCATGGGCGTGCTGAACTGGGGCTGGGTCCAGGCGCAGCCGATTCCGGCCGATTTTGACGGAGACGGCAGGTCGGACTTCTGCGTATACCACTCGAGAACCGGCGCCTGGTACGTGTGGCTTTCGTCAACGGGAACGATGCACGTGCTGTTCTGGGGCTGGACCGGGGCGTTTCCGGTGGCCGGGGATTTTGACGGAGACGGCAAATGCGATCTCGCCCTGTACCATCCTGAGCGGGCAGCCTGGCGGATCATTGACACCTCCACACAGACCCAGAGGGAGGTGCGGTGGGGCGATGCCGGGAATCATCCGGTTCCGGCCGATTACGACGGCGACGGAATCACGGACATTGCGGTCTTCAAGAGCCCGGAAGCCGCATGGCTCATTCGCAAAAGCAGCGACGGGGCAGCCTGGCAATACGCATGGGGCTGGCCGGGCGGGGATCCCGAGCCGGGCGATTACGACGGCGACGGCCGGGCTGATCTTGCCATGTATGACGATCAAACCGGGGCCTGGTACATCCTTTCCATTCATTCCGGGGCGATGATGGTGCTGCAGCTGGGCGCTCCGGGACTGCAGCCGGTGCCCGGCGACTATGACGGCGACGGGCGGATGGACCCGGCCGTTTATGATCCCAAGACCGGGCTCTGGTATGTTCGCTTCAGTTCCTCGGGCGCCGCGGCTTGGGCGCACTGGGGAAGCCCCGAACTGGAGCCTTCGTTTTTCAGCTGCCGCAGGATAAACGTCGACCTCTGGCATTACAATCACGACTACGGCCACGACTATTCGGCACCAAGACAGGTGCCGGAGGACATGTCGGATGTCACGTGGCTGCACAACGACGTGTCGCTCTGGGCTCAGACGTCGGTGCTGAACGTGTATTTCAAGGGCAGCTATATCTACGTGGATTACGACAAGGCCGACACGTGGCCGGATTCCAACGGCATCGGGGTTGTGGGCAATCCCTGGGTGTTCGTGCCCAGGGCGGACGGCGGCTGGTACGCAGCCACCTTTGAATGGCTCCGGCCCGGGCAGCGCTCAAAGCCGCGGCGCGTCGTGAACGGCGACCATATCAAGCGCAGGGAGCTGTCCGGATTCGCCCCGGTCCCCGGGGAGTGGTACGGGTTCATGGTCAGCGGCCTGGCACGTTCCTCCGTGAGGAACGTGCTTGAGCGAAGCAACGTGAGCATGGTCCAATGGCCCCTGCCGCTCAGCGAATGATCTTCATTTCCTGTTGACGAAATGCCGTTTGCGCATATCCTATTGGAGCAAGGTTGATTTACGCCTAATTCCACGCCCGGCCGCCCGCCGGCGGGCAAATGCTTGACATTCATGCCTGACGAAATAACATCGCCTCCGCCTCAGCCCGAAGAGCGCCGCATAGTCAAGCGCCTCGACGTGAAGAGCCACCTGCGCCACCCGTTCAGCCGCTGGCTGGCCGCCGTGCTCGAATACCCGATGCGACTCACCTTCACGTACAGGAAGCTGAACCGGGTTTATGAAAAAGTGCTTTTCGAGTCCGACAGGGACAGCCTTTTCCAGGCCTGCCTTGACGACCTGGAAGTCCGCTACTCCCTCGCCTGCGACGACCTCAAGCGCATTCCGTCGAAAGGGCCGCTGGTGGTCGTAGCCAACCATCCGTTCGGCGGGCTGGAGGGCATCGTGCTTGGCGACATTTTCGCCCAGGTCAGGCCGGACGTGAAATTCCTGGGCAACCACCTGCTTGAATACCTCTCGGACATTTGCGGCTGGGTCATTCCGGCAAACCGCTCCGGGCCGGCCGCGCCGGGCCAGGCCGCCTCACCGGCGGCCAGGCAGGCCGTGGACTGGGTCCGGGCGGGCGGCGCGCTGGTAACCTTCCCGGCGGACGACGTCTCCCAGCTCCGCCTGCGCAAGGGCGCGATCGCGGACCCCGAATGGAACCCTTTCGTCGGATCGGTCATCCGCCAGTCGCAAGCCGCCGTTCTGCCGGTTTTTTTCCCGGGCGCCAACAGCCTTCTGTTCCAGATCGCGGGGCTCATTCATCCCGTGCTCCGGAACGCCCTGCTGCCCCACGAGCAGGTCAACAAGAGATCGAAGGTTATTGAAGTCTTCATCGGACGCCCCCTGCCCTGGGCCAAGCTGGAAAGCTTCGCCACCGACAGGGACACGATACGCTATCTCCAGGTCAGCACGGAATTCCTCTGCCATCGCGGCGCCGGGCGCCGCGTGCGGATTCCCAAATTCGGGCGCGCCAAAATCGCGGCGGCCCCGCAGGAGGAGATCATTCCGCCCGAGCCGCCGCCGCTTCTGATCAGGGATATGGAGGCTTTGCCGCCGGAGGCAACCCTGGCGGAAAAGGGCGACTATGCCGTGTGCCTCGCCGACGCCGGCGCCATACCGCACATTCTCCGCGAAATCGGGCGCCTGCGCGAGATCACGTTCCGCGAAGTCCAGGAGGGCACGGGCAAGTCCATGGACCTGGACGCGTTCGACCCCTACTACCTGCATCTCTTTCTCTGGAACAAATCGCGCAGGGAACTGGCCGGCGCCTACAGGTTCGGCCTGCTTGACCGGATACTCGTTGATCATGGCCCCGAGGGCGTGTACACCAGCACCCTGTTCAAGTTCAAGCCCGGATTCCTCGAAAGGCTCGGCTGCGCCCTCGAGCTGGGCCGCTCATTCATCCGCTCCGAATACCAGAAGGAATACAACTGCCTGTCAATGCTCTGGCGCGGCATCGGCGCCTTCATAGCGCGCAACCCTCAGTACAAGATTCTCTTCGGCCCCGTCAGCATCAGCGACGATTACCACGCGGTATCCCGCAGCCTGATCGTCCAGTTCCTGCGCCAGAAGAAGTTCGACGCCGGCCTGTCAAGGTTCGTCAGCGCCCGGGCGCCATATCGCGCCGGCAAGGTCAGGCCCATGGACCCGGGCCTGCTCCGCTCCTGCGTGCGCGACATTGACGACGTATCCCTGCTCATCTCCGAGATCGAGAAGGACGG
>JAAZAB010000477.1 GCA_012514555.1 Lentisphaerota bacterium | reverse complement strand
GTTCATTTTTCAAACCACGAGGGATTGGCCATAGTGCGGCATCTGCTGTGTTGCAGCGGGTTCGGAGTATGTCACAATACACCTTCACCCGCTGCGCCTTGCATCTGCCGCACTCTGACCAATCGCATAATCCGGGCTCATGGGAGGCCTAATGACCGAACTGCGAATTGAAGACCTGGCATTGCCGGCTGCCGATCTTGGCCCGGAAAACCCTTTTCCGTCCCTGGCGGGCGCCGGAGATTTGCATGCCTCCGTTCAATGCGATCCGGAAATCCCAGCCGCGGACCGGGCTTACATAGGGTTCGGCAATGCGCCCGGCTGTCTGCCGTACCGTGTCCAGGACGGGTACACCCGGCGGCTCAAACCCGGACATCTGCAGGCGGCGGTGCTGGAGAACGAGGTCCTGCGTGCCGCGTTTCTGCTGGAATACGGAGGCAGGCTTTATTCGCTGCTCCACAAGCCTACGGGCCGGGAATTGCTGGAAGTCAACCCGGTGTTTCAGCCGGCCAACCTTGCCATACGCAACGCATGGTTCAGCGGCGGGGTTGAGTGGAACATCGGGCTGGTCGGGCATTGCCCGTTCACATGTTCCCCCCTGTTTGCGGCCCGCGTCGAGGGCCCCGGCGGAACGCCCGCGCTGCGGCTTTACGAGTGGGAGCGGATTCGCGGCGTGCCCTTCCAGATCGACGCGTATCTTCCTGACGGCTCGCCGGTGCTTTTCGTTCGAGTGCGCATTTCCAATCCGAATCCCGTCGAAGTGCCGATGTACTGGTGGTCGAACATGGCGGTGCCCGAGACGCCTGACACCCGCGTTCTTGTGCCGGCTGAGCACGCCTACCAGATGGGGTATGGCGGAAAGCTCCTGCGCGTGCCTGTGCCCGAGTGGAACGGAACGGACTTGAGCTACAGCACGCGCCTGGATCACGCCATGGATTTTTTCTTTCGCATTCCGGACAGTGAGCGGCCGTGGATATCCGCCCTTGACAGCCGGGGCGGGGGCCTGGTCCAGACGTCCACGGACCTGCTCAAGGGCCGCAAGCTTTTTGTCTGGGGCCAGGCCCAGGGCGGCGGGCGCTGGCAGGAGTTTCTTTCACGGCCGGGCCACGCATATCTCGAAATACAGGCCGGGCTGGCGCGCACCCAGTACGAGCACTTGCCCATGCCGGCCGGCGCGGAATGGTCGTGGCTGGAAGCTTATGGGCTCATGCAGGCCGATCCGGAAGCCGTTCATGGCCGGGACTGGCCGGCGGCCGTCCAATGCGTGCAGCGGCGTCTTGAAGCCCTTATTCCGCGCCAAAGCCTGGAACGCGAGTTCCGGCGCGGCGCGGAAATGGCGGAGAGCGCGCCGCAGGAAATCCTCCGGCGCGCATCGGGCTGGGGCGCTCTGGAAAGGATCCGGCGGAAGGCGATGGGCGAGCGGCCTTTATGTTCGGGCGCGCTGGTTTTTGACGACAGCACGCTCGGTCCGGAACAGGAGCCCTGGCTGAATCTGCTGCGGACCGGGCGGCTGCCGCCCGGGGATGCGGCGGCGGGAACCGGATCGTTCATGGTTCAGCGGGAATGGAGGGACATGCTTGAAAGAAGCCCGCGCCCGGCCGGCGGGCAGGACTGGCTTGCGCCATTGCATCTCGGGATCATGCGCGCTTATGCGGGGGAAATGGTGGCGGCCCGGGAGGCGTTCCAGGAGTCCCTGGCGGCGCGCCGGACCGCCTGGGCGCTGCGGAACCTGGCCGTGCTGGAGCGCAAGGCAAAGCGATTGGACAGCGCGGGAGATTTGATGGAAGAGGCGTTGAGGCTTCGGCCGGATCTGCTGCCGCTGGCGCTGGAATGCGGGGCAATGTTGCTCGAGGCCGGGCGCCACGAAAAATGGATGGAAATGCTTTCGCTGCTTCCCGCGTCCGCGCGGGAATGCGGGCGCATCGTCATGCTGGAGGGCCGGGCGGCGCTGTTGGCGGGGCGCCTTGATCGCGTGGCGCAGATACTGGAGCAGGCTCCGACGGTTGACGACATGCGCGAGGGGGAGGTCTCGCTTTCCGATCTCTGGTTCGGACTGCACGAGCAGCGCGTGAGCCGCGCCGAGCGAAGGCCGGTTGACGCTGAGCTGAAGGCGCGCGTGCGCCGGGACTGCCCGCCGCCCCGCTTCATTGATTTCAGGATGGGCTCGCAAGGCTAATGAAGGGCGCCGGCGGGGAACAGGGGGCGGGCCGCGCGCGAAATGTCGTGGCGGCGCGGTCCTGGCGCGTTGCAGGGGAGGCGTTGATGACATGCGCAAAATGAAACGCGAACATCTGGACGGGACGGTCCCGTTTGTTTTTGCGGCCCAGTTTTACCGCGAGCCAGGCCTGCCAATCGCGGAGCTGAAACGCGATATGCGCAAGATCAAGGATCTTGGCCTGAACACCATTAAAATCCAGGAGGCCTGGAGCTACGATGAGCCCGCTGAGGGCCGGTATGACTTTGCGAAAATGGACGACCTTGCGGGCGAGGCTGAGCGGGTCGGGCTGAAGGTGTTTTTCACCGTGTGCCTTGAAGTTCCGGCGTGGGCCTGGAAGAAGTATCCGGGCTCGGAAATAATCAACCAGGAAGGCAGGCGCCTGTACAGCCGCAACGGGTACGGGTACACCGACGGAAAGCCGGGCCCATGCTGGAATCATCCGGGCATTCGCAAGGCGGCCGGGCGGTTCCTGGCGGCATTTGCCAGGCGCCTTGGCCGTCACAGGAACATCGTGATGTGGCAGGCTTACCAGGAGCTGAACTGGTGGCACACATCGCTCGAATGCTACTGCCCGGTATGTTTCAACCTTTACAGAAAATGGCTGAAGAGGCGCTACGGAACCCTGGAAAGGCTAAGCGCGGCATGGATGATTCCATGCAGGGCGTGGGATGAAGTCGAGCCGACCCGCCAGCGCAGCGGCCCGTCCTTTTCCGACTGGTGGCGGTTCTGCCGCGAGCAGGCCGGAGCCATGCTGAAGTGGCGGGCCGACGCGCTGCGCAGCAATGATCCCCATCACAGGCCGGTCAGCGTGAACGTGTCCGGGCCGCACCTGGGGCAGGAGTGGGAATGGATGCTCGCGGACAACGCTGATATCTGCGGAGTCTCGTTCTATCCCGGTTATTTTCACGTTGCGCCTGTGCCGGGGCTGGCCAAGGGGCGCATTCCCGGCCGCGCAGAGCTTCTGCCGAACGACATGTGGCACACCTGCCTGTGGTTCGACTCGATCCGCGTGGCCGCCCGGGGGAAGCCGTGGGCTTCCGAGTTCCAGGCAGGAGCGCCCGGCGGGGCTTTTCACCACGGGTCCGATCCTGCGCCTGAAGACATGCGCCGCTGGCTGTTGCTGGCGCTGTCGGCCGGTGTCAAGGGTATCTCGTTCTGGAATCACAGGCCGGAGTTTTTCGGCGGGGAAGGCCATCGCTACGGCATTTTCGGGAATGACATGGCGCCGTCGCCGAAGACGCGGGAAATCGGGGCGATCGTGAAAGCCGTGACAAGGCGCGGCGCCCTGTTCGAGCCAGGGCGACTTGCCGATGTGGAGGCGGCCATCCTGGTAAATGACGACAACGCGCGGCTTCTTGACATGCACTCGGCCGCCGGCATGGAGGTCAAGGCGATCCAGGGCCTGTACCGGACGCTCTGGCGGATGGGTGTGAATGCGGATTTCATTGCGCCCGCCGACATGGCATCCGGGAAGATCGGAGGGTACAAGGTAATTTTCCTGCCGTTCCAGATGGCAATTTCCGGCGCCAACGCCGAACTGCTGGCGGAGTATGTCCGCGGTGGCGGCGTGCTGGTGGCCGAGGCGTGTCCGGGCCGGTATTCGGAACGGGGCATGGCCAATCTCGGGACCGGCTTTGCGCCCGGGCTTGCGGCGGCGCTTGGCTGCCGGGACGGCGGCATTCGCATGTGCATCGAACAGGACGGCACTCACTATAACAAGGGCTACGAGCCCGCCACCTGGCATGACGCCTTTATCGCGCCCGCGCATTTGAAGGGCGTGGGCGAGTTCAAGGGCATTGCGCTCCCGGCATCCTTTTATGTGGAAACGTTCAAGGTGACGACCGGAGCGCCGATCTTCATGCACGGCGGCATGGCGGCCGGCGTCAGGAACGCGTATGGACGGGGGACGGCGTATGTTCTTGGTACCTTTCCGTCGGTCGCCATGATGCACTCGGCGAAAGACGCCGGGCTGGAGCGTGCGCTTGAAATCATAATCAAGCGGGCCAAGATCAGGCGGGCCCGGCTTGGGAAACTTCTTTTGCGGCGCCTGGTGTCCGATGCCGGGCAGGTGTGGTTCGCGATCAACCCGTCGGGCAAGCCGGTGACACAGAAGCTTGCCTTGCCGCGCGGGGCTGAAGCCTGGAATCTCCTTGGCGGGATGAAAGTTCCGGACCGGATCACGGTGGACGCCTTTTCGGTCGAGGCCCTGGTGATAGGCGGGCGGGCCGCGGCTTCAGAAAGCGCCGAAGAACACGCTTGAGAAGGTGGTGATCGGCGAGGTTTCGCGCAGGTCGTCAAGCGCGGCCCTGGCGTCCGAGATGGTGCGCTGGATTTCCTTGTACAAGTCGTCGTCGTTGACCAGCCGGGCGACGGTGCCTTCGCCCTGGTTGATCTTCCTGGTTATTTCCTCGATGTTGGCCATGGATTTTTCAAGGTTGCCCAAAAGCTGGCGCTGCTGGATCGAGGCGCGCAGGTCGGATACGATCGCGGCCGCATCGTTGTACAGCGTGTCGTCGTTGACGAGCATGCCGACGGTGCCTTCGCCGCGGTTGATCTTGTCAGTCACCTCTTCCAGGTTGGCCGCGGAGTTTTCGAGCTTGGCCAGGAGGCCGCGCTCCCTGATGGAGAGTTTCAGCTCGTTAACCACGTCGCGAGCGTCGTCGTAGAGCTGAGGGTCGTTGACGAGCCTGCCGATCGTGCCCTCGCCGCTGTTGATCCTTGCGCTTATGAGCTTGATGCTCTCGACCGCGTCGCCGAGGTTTTCAAGCGTCTGCTTTTCCTTGAGCGCCTTTCGAACCTCCGCCACGACTTCCGCGGCTTCGTTCATGAGCTCCTTTGGGGGCGTGCCCCTGATTTCGGCGCCGGCCGGGATTTCCGGGCCTTCCACGGGGCCCTCGTCGATCTGGAGGTATCGGCCGCCGAGAATCGAGGAGGCGATGATCTGGATTTTGAAGCCCTCGCGCAGGCGGATGGGCCGTTCGGTTTCGCAGCGCAGGAGGACGCCTCCGTCCGAAAGCTTGAGCTCCTTGATTTCTCCCACGATCATGCCGCGGATCACCACGTTGTCGCCGCTGCGCAGGCCCATCACGTCCTCGAACACGACCTCGAAAGGGAAGGCGGCCGAGAAGAATTTCTCCCGGCTCAATACTATCGTGAAAATGCACAGCCCGAGCAGCACGGCGAACATGAACGTGCCGACCATCACCTCCATGGTCAGCTCCTTGATCCTACTGGTTTGTTTCATGGAGACCCTCTTCCCATTTTCCGCGTTCGGTGATGTATTGAGCCTTGAGAAAACTCTGGACGATTTCATTCTTCGACCGGATGAACTCATTTGGGGTCGAGAGCTCGATGATCCGGCCCTGGTATATCATTGCAATGCGCGAGGCGATAAGGAGCGCGCTGAACAGGTCGTGCGTGACCACCACGCTGGTCACGCCCAGGTCCGCCCGCATCTGGTCTATCAACTGGTCGATGGACCGGCTCGTGACCGGGTCGAGCCCGGACGTGGGCTCGTCGTAGAGGATGATCGCCGGGTCCGACACGATTGCGCGGGCCAGTCCAACGCGCTTTCGCATGCCGCCCGAAAGCTCGGCAGGGTGCGCGTTCATGCTTTTTTCGAGGCCGACGAGCCGGAGCTTTTCGCGGACAACGGCATCTATTTCCGCGTCGCTTTTCCGGGTTTTTTCCACGAGCGGCAGCCCGACGTTGTCCGCGACGGTCATCCACTCCAGCAGCGCGCCGCCCTGGAAGAGAAAGCCGAAGCGCTCCCGGAGCCTTTCGAGGTCGCGGCCCCTCGCCTCGCTGATGTTTTCGCCCTCGATGAACACGGCGCCCTCGTCGGGCGTGAGCAGCCTGATCATGTGCTTGAGGGTGACGCTCTTGCCGGCGCCGGAGAAGCCGACGATGACGAACGTTTCCCCCTTTCGGATCTCGAAGTCCACGTCGTCGAGGACTTTGCGCTCTCCGAAATACTTGGTCACATGTTCGAATCGTATCATGTCAGTAGAAGAGGCGCGTTATGACGTAGCCGACCACCAGGATGGTCAGGAACGAGACGATCACGCTTTTCCGCGTGGCTTTTCCG
>JAAZAB010000476.1 GCA_012514555.1 Lentisphaerota bacterium | reverse complement strand
TACCCGTACTTTTTCGCGCATGGTAATTCAAACGCAATGCAGTTGTAAAAGCCTGATGGTTTACCGGTTATAAGCATCGTTCATTTTTCAAACGCAAAATCCGGGATAAAAAGAGCATTTGGATTGCCGTCCTGCCATGGCCTTGGGCGGCTGTAAAATCGTTAAGTAAGCGCTTGACAAAATCGCGGGCGAAAGCGATTATTTACGGCATTCGTTCAACAGGCGAGATAGTGCGCGTGCAACGGATGATAGGAAAGGAGGTGAATTGAACCTCGGAAATGTTGGGGAGTATGGGCTTTCCGAAGCCTGTGCAACACCTTGTAGGTGATTGTCTGACATCAGTAGGCGCGGCGGCAGGACTGCCTCGCCGGAGAAAGCAATAAGGAGCCTGAGAGTAATGAAGAAAGCAGTGGTTTTGGCTGGTGCGGCTTTGTTTGCGGCGGGCGTCATGGCGGCAGAGCCCATGATAGTTAAGGGCACGCATGAGCTGTCGCTGGCCGGCAATCTCGACCGTGATACGGTTGCGCTGGGCGTTGGCTATGGCTACTTCATCATGGACGGCCTTGAGATTGGCGCCGACGTGGCGGGTAGCTATGAGGACATGGGCGACAACTCCAAGATCAAGTTGTTGGGCGGCGATATCTTTGCCCAGTACAACTTCAAGATTGACGCTACTGTTGTGCCGTTCGTGGGCGTTGCCGGCGGAATTCGCTACGTGAAGGTGGAAGTCGCCGATTGGGACGAGGACGAGACGGCCGTGCTGGGCGAAGCACAGCTTGGCGTCAAGTACTTTGTGGCGGACAACGTAGCGATAGCGCTGTACGGCTTCTACGATGTCTCCGACAAGGAAATCTTCACCAACAAGGACGAGATGGAAAAGTATGACTTTGGCGCTCGCCTTGGCATGAACACCTATTTCTAAGAAGCAGGCGTTCTAGGCACGGGCCCGCGCGCCCCGCAAGGGGAGGCGCGGGCCTTTTTTTTGTTTCCAGGGTGAAGCGACTGGAAATGCAGCGGATGCCGCACTGAATAGGTGAAAGACATCAAGAGAATATCCAATAACCAACAGGGAATATCCAATGTCCAAGTGAGCGAGAAATGAGAATGGGCTTATCCAAGTTCACCCATTCACCATGCCCGCCCCCCCCTTGTTGGATATTCGATTGCTCATTCCAGGCTGCACCGTATCCGGCGGCGCGGTTACACCCAACACCTTCAGACTTGAACATCCGCCTGGAGGGCGGACGGCCCCGGCCGCCGAACGCGCGCGGCCAACCGCGCCACGCCGTGGCGCGCTACAGAAACCGGGTTGCACTCCTGCTGAACCTGAGCGCTCAACTGCCAACACGGAATATTCCAAGGAATCCGATGAATGTTGGAAGTTCCTTGTTGGATATTGGATATTCGATTGCTCTTTCCGGGTTCAAGACCGCCCATTGCCGGGCGATCAGGTTTTCCGTGCGGGCCGGGAGGCTCGCGCCTGGCGGGTTTAGAAGGAGCGCAGGAATTTCACGGCCGCGCCCACGTCGCGCGCCGGGTCGTCGCCGACCTCCCGCTCGATCGTGAGATAGCCCTTGTAGCCGATGTCGTCAAGAGCCTTCAGGTAATGCTTGAAGGCCACGCCGCCCTCGCCGAGCGGCACCTCGAGAATCTTCATGTTGTTCTAGTCCCACGCCCCGCCCTTGACGCTGCGGAAGCTCTTGAGGCAAACCCCGTCCTTTGCGTGCGTGTGGACGATGTAGTCCTTGAGAATTTCAACCCCGCCGAGATGGTCGAACGGGCCGCACATGACAAGGTTGGCCGGATCGTAGTTCACGCCCAGGCCTTTGCCCCCGATCCGGTCGAGGAACCTCCGCAGCAGCGCGGGCTCTTCCGGGCCGGTTTCCATCGCGATGACGCAGCCGCGCGATTCCGCGTAGCTCCCGAGTTCCGAAAGCGCTTCCGCCCCTGTCTGCCAGCATTCGTGGGATTCGTCCTCAGGGAGGTGGCCGATATGCGATGTGACAATCCGGGTTCCGAGGTCGACCGCGAGGTCAACGAATTCCCTGGTGCGCTTTGTCACCTCGGGATTGCTTGACCGGTCCAGGAATCCCTTTCCGATGTCGCCGCACAGCGCGCTGATCTCAAGGCCGAGCCCGGATACGAATTCCCGGAGCTCCCTGCGGGCGGGCTTGGAAAGGTTCTCAGGCGCCATTTCCCCGCCCGTGCAGTATATCTGGAAGCCGTCAGCTCCAAGCTCCTTTGCCTTCCTGATCCCGTCCCGGGCGCCCAGCCGGAGAGAGTCGATGATGATGCCGATTTTTCTTTTCATTACTGGATGCTCCCTTGTTGTTGTTTTAGCGCTCCGGGTCAGCACTTCGCGATGGTCCTGAACCGGGCATATGCCCGGTCCCATGCCTCGCCCTCGCCGGGCTGGAAGTCTCGGATCGGGAAGGCCTGGCGGATGACTGGCAGCGCTTCCCGCAGGTCGCGGATGAGGCCCAGCCCGACGGCCTGGACCATCAGGTTCCCGACTGCCGTTGCCTCGACAGGGCCGGCGATGACGGGCACGTGCAGCGCGTTTGCCGTGAAGCGGTTCAGCATCTCGTTCCGGGAGCCGCCGCCCACGATGTGCACGGTGCGCGTCGGCTTGCCGCTGGCGCCCGATATGGCCTCGCTGATCATGCGGTACTTGAGGGCAAGGCTTTCGTAGACCATCCGGAGCATTCCTCCGCGCGTGGCCGGCGGCTCCTGGCCCGTCTTCCGGCATGACTCCGCCATGGCCGCTTCCATGTTCTTCGGGTTGTAGAACGAGGCGTCGTCAGGGTCGATGAAGGCGGCGAACGCGGGGGCTGCGCCGGCGGCCTCGTAGATTTCGGGCCATTCCATTTCCCTGCCGTCCTCGTCGCGCCACGCGCGCCGGAGCTCGTGCGCCAGCCAGCCGCCCATGCAATTCCTGAGCAGGCGTATGTTGCCTATGCCGCCCTCGTTGCTGAGGTTGAACTCCATGGCCTGCGGGCTTGTGACGGGCTCCGGGACCAGCTTGCCCACGAGGGACCAGGTGCCGGAGCTGATTATCAGCGCCCCGTCCGTGTCGGATACCGGCGCGGCCGCGAACGCGCTGGCGGTGTCGTGCGCGCCCACGGCGATGAGCCGGGCCCGGTTCAGCCGCAGCGAGCCGGCAAGCTCCCGGTGCAACTGTCCGATGTCAGTGCCGGGGGCGACGATCCGTGGCATGGCTTCCATGGGAAGCCCGAGCTTGTCGAATATCTCCGGGCTCCAGCGGCGCGTGCGCGCGTCCATAAGCTGGGTGACGCTTGCCCAGGAGGAATCCACGTCCGTAACTCCGCCCAGGAAGTAGTGGAACAGCGACGGCACCGGGAGGTAGCGGCAGCCGGGCTGGAGCAGGTTCCTCCTGTTGAGCATGAACCAGAGAATCTGGTTGCTGACGTTGAACGGCTGGAAATGGATGCCCGTTATCTCGTAGATTCTTTTCGCGTCGATCCGCGCCTTCAGCTCGTCTGTCATCGAGTCGAGCCTGTGATCGCGGTAGGCGTAGACCTTGCCCAGGAAATCGCCGTCGGGCGTGATGAAATTGCCGTCCGCGCCCCAGGCGTCGATGCCGATGCCGTCCAGCGTTTCACCCATGTTGCGCCGGAACGCCCGCAGGCCTTCAACGATGTTCGCGTAGATGAGCGTGTCGTCCCACACGGTGCGCTCGGTGACGCGGCCGTCGCGGCCGGGCAGGAAGAAGGAGACGCATTCGTGCGCGAACCGGTGAACCTCGGTCATCGTGAAAGCGCCATCATTGAACTCGCCCGCGAAACACTTTCCGCCCGAGGCGCCGAGGTCCACCGCCAACAGCCGCTTGCCGCTCATCGGATGATCCTTATGTTCGATTCCCGGCTTTCCTGCCTAGCGCATTTCCTGGCCGCCGGTGACGTTGATCGCCTGGCCGGTCATGTACGACGAGAGATCGGAGGCCAGGAACGTCACGACGTTGCAGACATCGTCGTACGCGCAGGGCCGCTTCATAGGAACCTGGTCAATGTACTTCCTCCGGACTTCCTCTTCGGTTATCCCCTGGTTCCTGGCATATTGCTTGAACAGGCTCCCGGTCCAGAGCGGGGAATCCAGAAGGTTGCCGGGGCAGACGGCGTTCACGCGCACTCCATGCTCCGCCATCTCAAGCGCGGCGCTCTGCACGAGGCCGATGCCGCCGAACTTCGAGGCGGCATAGGCCGAGTTCTTGAACGACCCTTTCTTGCCGGACTTGGAATTGATCTCGATGAACGAGCCGGACCCCTGTTTTTCCATGACGGCCAGCGCGTGCTTCATGCAGATCATGACGCCAACCAGGTTCACTTCCACCACCTTCCGCCACTTCGCCGCGTCGAAAGCGGTGATTGCGCCCGAGACGAGCACCCCCGCGTTTGCCACGAATACATCCAGGCCGCCCCAGGCCCCCACGATCCGCCCCACCAGGGCTTCTACGTCGGCTTCGACGGTGATATCGCCCTTCAGGAAGTCCGCCCGGCCGCCATATTTCTGTTTCAGCAGGGCGCCGGTCCCGGCCAGCGCAGCTTCCTGGATGTCGGTCAGAAGCACGCGGCATCCCTCGTCAAGGAGCCGCTCCGCAATGGCCTTGCCCAGGCCCTGGGCCGCGCCGGTCACGATGGCGCGTTTGTCGTTAAGCTGAATATTCATGGATACTATTCTTCACCCGTTGTTTGGTGTTCTAAATATGGAGCGTATTCTGTAATATGCCCGGCTGTTTGTCAATGGCGATCCGCCGGACGGGCGGCGGGCAGGAGCTTGTCGAGCGGACATTGGCGGAAATCAACCGGATGCGGGAGTGAGCATCATGACTGATTCGAAGCAGGGTGAATTGCTGGTCGGCGCCGGCCAGGCGGACATCACGCCGGCCATGGGCATTCAGATTGCGGGCGACATCGGGCGTTACCGGCCCGTGGAGCAGATTCGCGACCCGCTTTACGCGCGCGCAGTGGTTGTGAAATGCGGCGGCGAGACGCTGGCCATTCTCACCGCGGACGTCATTTCCATTACGCGCGCGTTTGCCGACAGGATACGCCGGGGCGCGGCGGAAATCCTGGGCACAAAGCCCGAGGCCGTTTTATGCCACGCCACGCAGACTCATTCCGGCCCGTTCGTGGGCAATGCGATGATAACCGACGACTATCCGCTGCCCGCGGACCTGTGGTGGCTGAGGGGCGGCGATGAGCGGTACAACGAGCCTTTTGTCCGGGGCATGCTCCGGGCAGTGGAGCAGGCGAAGAGCTCGCTGCAGCCGGCATCGCTGAAGGCCGGGCGCGGCATTGACGGCAGGGTGGCCTTCAACCGGCGCTACATAATGCGCGACGGCACGGGCCGGGACCACCCGGGGCGCTGCGATCCAAATATTCTCCGGCCGGAAGGCCCTGCCGATCCGGAGGTGGGCGTGGCCGTTTTTTCCGGCGCCGGCGGCAAAGCGATAACCGCGCTGCTCCACCACACCTGTCACCCCACGCACGGCTTTCCGCACCGCTGGATATCGGCGGACTGGCCCGGGTTCTGGGGCGAGGGCGTCCGCGGCCTGCTGGGCGGAGATTGTGTTGCTCCGGTTCTGAACGGATTCTGCGGCAACATCCTGCACGGGAACCCGCTTGATCCCGATCATCGCAGCAACATCTACCTCATGGGCGAGCGCCTAATGGAAACCACGCGCCGCATCCTGCCGGACATGAAGCCCCTTGCCGCCGCTCCTCTGGCCTGGGATTCGCGGCTGATCCGCATTCCATTCCGGAAGCTTCCGCCGGAAGACGTCGCAAAGGCGAAGGCGTTCATTGAAAAAAATCCCGATCCCCTCTGGACCGATGAAACAAAGACAAACATCAAGTGGGACTGGGTTTATGCCCATGCCACGCTTGATCTGGCCCGGCAGCAACAGAAACAGTCGTGGTACGACTACGAGGTCCAGGTCCTGCGCATCGGCGGCCTGGCCATTGTAGGTTGCCCGGGGGAGCCGTTCGTTGAGGGGCAACTGGACATCAAGCTTCAGTCGCCGGCTGCCCACACCTTCGTGGCGCACATGTGCAACGATGCCGACGGCTACCAGCCGACGCGCCTTGCATTCAGGTACGGCGGCTACGAGACGCGCGTTTCAAACTGGTCGCGGCTTGACGAGTGCGCGCTGGAAAAAGCGTCCGCAACGGCCAGGGAAATGCTCGGCGAAATCTGCAAGCCGTAGCGAACAGCCTGCGCCCGGGGCGGAACCCGGGAATAAACGTCATCGGAAAATTATCGCCCAAGGGCAGGTTCGCGCCTGCCAGGGGCGGCGCCGGGCTAGTTGGTCAGGCTGCGTATTGGCGCGGGTATGTGTCCGGCGTGGCGGACAAAATCGGCCGCGCCTTTCGCGCAGGCGGGGCAGGTGATTGTTCCTGAGCCGAACAGGCCGCCGAAATTAACCGTGTCCCCGACTTTCCTGCCGGGCACCGGGATCAGGCGGGCTGCCGTGGTCTTGTGTCCGTATATGCCGATGGCGGCTTCATCCATGATGATGCCGCACATTGCGTAAAGGTCTATGTCGCCCGGCAGCAGGATCATGTCGAGCCCGACCGAGCAGACCGCGGTCATGGCTTCGAGCTTTTCCAGCGTCAGAGTGCCTTCCTTGACGGCGCGCGCAAGGGCGTGGTCTTCCATAACAGGTATGAAAGCGCCGGACAGGCCGCCCACGGACGAGGAGGCGAAGAGGCCGCCCTTTTTGACCGCATCGTTCAGCATGCCCACGGCCGCGGTTGTGCCGGGCGCGCCCAGGCTGCGGATGCCCATCGCCTGGTAGATTTCGCCCACGCTGTCGCCGACTCTCGGCGTCGGCGCCAGTGAAAGGTCCACCACGCCGAAGCGCACTCCAAGGCGATCGGCCACTTCCCGGCCGATCAGCTCGCCGGTGCGCGTCACCCGGTATGCCGTGTTCTTGGCTTCCTCGGCGATCTCGTCCAGAGTGCAGCCCGGCCTTCTGCTCACAAGGCTCTCTATGGCGCGCTTGACCACGCCGGGCCCGCTGACGCCGACATTTATAACGCAGTCCGGCTCGCCCACGCCCAGGAACGCGCCGGCCATGAAGGGATTGTTCTCGGAGGCATTGGCGAAAACCACCAGCTTTGCGCAGCCAAAGCCGTTCTGCTTGCGGGTCGCCTTCGCGATGCGGAGTATCGTTTCGCCAACCAGCAGGATGGCGTCCACGTTCATGCCGGCCTTGGTTGAGCCTATGTTGACCGAGGCGCAGAGCCGGCTCGTTTCCGACAGCACCCTGGGTAGGGATTCGATCAAGAGGCGCTCGCCCGGCGTGATGCCCCTGTGAACCAGCGCGGTGAAGCCGCCAATAAGGTCTACATTGCTGTCCCCTGCGGCCGCGTCCAGGGCATTGGCCAGCGTGACGGCATCGTTGGGGCCGTGCCCCTCCAGCAGCAGGCTCGCCGGCGAGACCGCGAGGCGCTTGTTGACTATCGGGAGACCGTACTTGGTTGTGAGCTCATTGCACAGCCGAACCATGTTGCCGGCCTTGCGCTTGATCTTCGCGCCCGCGAGCCGGGCCATCTTTGCGGGATCGCGGTCGGCGCAGTCGTTGAGATTGATGCCCATGGTCACCGTGCGGACATCCAGGTTTTCCTCCTGGAGCATTTTGACCGTCTGGAGCACATCGTCGGTTCTAAGCATTGCCGTTCTCCCTGATCAGGGTCTGGATCGCGCCCACCTCGTTCGTAACGCGGAAAAGATTCTCATGCTGGAGCCCTCCGGTGAGCCCCAGGGGCGCCAGCAGGGCCTGGAGCTCCTCCTGGCACTGCTTGATGTCGAGCTGTCGGGGAATCGTCAGCTCGCCGATGTGCGTGACATGCTCGCCGTCTATCCGGAAGAACAGGTCCTCCACGTTTATTCCCTTTTCCGCGAGAAATGCCGTCACCGTTTTCAGGATGCCGGGCCGGTCCCTGCCGGACATGGTCAGGATATAGCGGCCGCCCGTTGCCAGCCTGGGTTCCGCGCCTTCGAACTTGCGGACCAGTACGGACGGTTCCGAGTCGTGCAGGTGGCGGCCGATTGCGTTCTCGATCTCTTCACTTGACTGCGCCTTCTGAAACGCCGCAATTATGATCACGGTGAAATAGCCCTGAACCACGGTCTGGCTGATTCCGACAATGTTGGACCCCATGTCCGTGAGCGGCGCCGTGATGTCGCGAAGAATGCCGACACGGTCGGCCACCAATACCGATATTACATACTGGAATGTGAACTTTCGCATACGGTCCTTCTTTTCCATGGATGGATATTTGTTCATGGGAAAACGTTATATCAAAGGGGCATGTCGCTGTAAACAGGGAACGGAATCCCCGAGGCCAATAGGGGAGAGGGGAG
>JAAZAB010000475.1 GCA_012514555.1 Lentisphaerota bacterium | reverse complement strand
TTTCTCACATTCTTACAGAAATTCTAAGACAAGAGCAAGTTCCGCATCAAGGAATTCAATCTGCGAGCTAGGGCTTTGGTTTTTATGTCTCCCAATGCCCGCTTACACCTCACGCCCCGTATTTTTCTCGACACCGCCGGTATGTCAACCTATGCTTTTCAATGTTCTCCATGTTTTCCGGCACTTGAAGAGCGCGCCTTGCGGCGCGCCCATTTTCACTTCAGAAGTGCTGCAATGGCTGCTTGCGCGCGCGCGTTAATACTGCTGAGAGAGCGGAAGGGAAAGAAATGAAAAGAAGCAGCATGACGATTTTGGTGGCGGCCGCCGCGCTTGCCTTGAACGGCGGCGCACCTGCCGTATCGCCGCCGCAACCCGATATCGAGGAGAGAGGGATGAGACCCGTGAATCAGCTGTTCCATAACGAAGACTGCACCCAGTTTTTCTGGACGCAAACGATTTCCGACGGCACAGCCGGCGAGGCGATCGACCGGTATGTGGATGTGATGGCGGAAGCCGGCGTGACTGATTTCGTGTTGAACACCGCCAGCCAGTGCACCCTCTACGAAAGCAGGGTGTGGGACTCCTTCTGGACAGGCTACGACCCGGATGGCCCGGACAGCCAGCCCTATTTAAAGGCACTTCCGAGCGCCGGCATTAAGGCATGGCGCAAAGGCATCGGCGCCATGCTGGCCGTGCACCGTCAGGGCATTGACTACCCGGCCAGGGTCATCCAGCGCTGCCGGCACGGCCGGATGGCGCCGTGGATATCGCTGCGGATGAACGACTGCCACGGCAACAACAATCCGGACCTGCCCGGCCACGGCAGCTTCTGGAAAAACAACCCCGGGTTCTATCGGAATCCGGGCGGGCGGAGCAATCAGGACCGCTGCCTGGACTACGCCCATCCGGAGGTGCGCGATCATTACATGGCCATTATCGGTGAAACGCTGGACCGGTATGACATTGACGGCCTGGAACTCGATTTCATGCGTGAGCCTTACCTTTTCAAGCCCGGCCAAGAAAGGGAGGGCGCTTTGATCCTGGCTGAATGGCTGCGGGCCGTCCGCAAGCGGGTTGACGCATCCGCGTCGAAGCGGGGGCATCACATCCGGCTCGGTGTGCGAGTGCCATCGCGGCCGGATGTGTCGTCCGCCTGGGGACTCGATGCCGTCGCCTGGGCCAAGGAAGGGTTGATAGACCTTCTGGTGCCCACTCCGCGCTGGGATACGATCGAGTTCGATATGCCTGTCCGGCAGTGGCGCGAACAGCTGGGCGCCTCGAAAATCATCCTGGCCGGGGGTCTGGAAGTCCATTACATGCCCTATTACAACAGTCGCCTTGAGGGCGCTCTCGTTGTGACGCCGGAACAGGCCATGGGCGCGGCGCTGATGGCCCTCTCGGAAGGCGCGGACGCCGTCTACCTGTTCAACTACTTCCAGCCCATGTCCTGGGGGCTGCCTGTGTACCTGAGCACGCTGAAGGCCATGGCCTCCCGGGACGAACTGAAAAAAAGGCCGCGCACGGTCAGCCTCACGTACCGGGACATTACGGCGCCGGGCGAACGCTACAAGCCAACCCTGCCGGCCACAGGCAGGGAACTCCTGTTCGCCATGAAGGCGGGCCCCATCCCGGATTCGCGGTGGCGCGCCGAACTGATGCTTTGGCTGCCGCGCGGCAAGGACCGGGCGCTGCCGCCGCTGGAAGCCTTCATGAACGGAAAGCCTTGTGAATTCGGCGGAGCCAGCCCGAAAAAAGCCGGCATGCTTTTCGTGTACGAGGCCAAGTTCAATGTGCCCATGTCGGCTTTTTCGGAAAAGGGACTCCAGGAAATCAAAGTGGCCGGCCGCGGCCCGGGCGACTTGACGATCCAAGGTTTGAACATCACGTTCCGGCCGGGCGCGGACGTTGAATCCAAGCCGGTCGCGCAAAATTAAGGCGGGATGGGATCAGCCAAAACCGGAGCCTGACATCATGAATAATGCCCGGAAACACATCGTGTTGCCATACGCATTTGAGTATGGCGGGAAAACATACCGCGGCTTCGAAGGCGTGCTGGACGGCGCGCTCAAGGTCAGCGTCGAGAAAAGGGAGTTCGCCGATTATC